>JBLRXA010000001.1:0-67691 GCA_047920955.1 Methylobacter sp.
CGATGATAGTGTGGCAGTTTGCCATGCGAAAGTAGGGAATCGCCAAGCTCTTAAACCAAAAGCCCGTTTGCACTTGTGCAAGCGGGCTTTTTTTTGCCCTGTGTTTTGGGAGCTAGGCTCTGTGCCCACTGGAAATCTTGGAAGCAAAGTAATAATTACTGGAGTTTGAAGTATCCGTTATCGGGATGCTTCGAATAGGGAAGGAACGCGGTGGTTTTGCTTGCAGAGTGTTATTCTTACACGGTCTTTCTCTGTACATGACAAAAAATCATCGAAATACAGAGAAGCCTTTCAAATCAATAAAATGCATAATACGTTGCAATGCGCACTCCAGTGAATAGGTGACATTAAGCAATACCTCGCGAATGACATCCAGTCCCGCCCTGAAAATGCTTCTTGCCAGCCGTTGATGCGTCTTAACCTTTATCGGCTTGACGTGCTCATGCTGCCACTCGCCAGAGCGGTGCGCCCAGCAAAAGGCAACGACAGCCAGCACCAAAAGCCGCTTGATGCGCAGGCGGTTGGTCACATGGGTGTCTTCAAGATTAAACCCGCGCCCTTTCAGACAAGCGAACAATGTTTCTATTTGCCAACGCTCTGCATAGGTTTCAATCGCATTGTCACCCGGCGAGCCAGCCGCAACAATCAGTAGCTCGCCATCGGCCAAGCGCAAGCCGGATAAGTAAACGTCCACCCCGGTCATTAAGCGCGGGCCTTGAATCACCGCCTGTTCACCCGGCTTTAGGAAACGGAACAGCTTGTGTACTTGCATTTTTTCGCCCCGACTGTTCGGGATTAGCGCATCTTTCTTGATGCGGATGACGAAATCAATGCCTTCGCTTTTTAGCCACTTGAGCCAGTCTTCACCAATAAACTCGCGGTCTGCAAGCAGCGCCAAAATGGACTGCTTGCCAAATTGCCGGATGAAGCGTTTCATCAGAGCAATGCGTTCACGGGTGTTGGAGTTGCCTTTTTTATCCAGCAACAGCCAATAAACCGGGATCGCCATTCCCTTGTAAACCACTGCCAGCATGAGGATGTTGATGTTTTTCCCGCCCCATTGCCAATTCGTCCGGTCCAGTGCCAAGTAATACCGGGTGTCCAAAAAATTAAACAGCCGCATGACAAACAGTGCGACGACGTCAAAATCCAAATAATGCCCGCAGATAAACCTTTGTATGCGCCGGTAGCGGGATTCTTTCTGGGCTCCGCTCGGAAATGCACTGGCCAACTCGCTCAGGTTGATGCTCCTCAGCTTGAGCAGGGCTATTAACATCCCAGCAAAGCAGTCCATTCTTGCCTTATTCCAGTTGAACGTTTGGTTGAGTTCTGTCGAGAGCTGCCCTATTTGCTGCATATCCAGTGTCCACCTTGGCAAAAAAGGTGGATATATAGGGATTCTGCTTTCTATTTCAATGGGTTATTTTTTTGTCATGTACAGAGACGGTCTTTTTAGATTTAGGTGATTTCCGAAAAATAATATCCCCCTGATGATCTTGGGCTGTAGAAAAACAGCGTCCACGAACACGAAAGCCATGAAAAAAAGCAGCGAAAATAATAGCATTGCTTATTTTGTATCGCTTGGGAATGCCTACTTTTTTGGTTTTTCGTGTTTTTCGTGGACAATTATTTGGGTATGCTTTTTTTCAGGAAATGGCCTTAAGCGTTGGCGAAATAGCAGATGCTATTCCTCTGCTACTTTAATCAGCCATCCGGTTTTATCAGAACAGCCTAACAGAGCGGTTGCTTTGACATTGATTCTGACAAAATTGCCGTTAAATTCGGTTGGTAACTTTGCCTTAACACGATGAAAACTGCTGTTGCTTTCAATGGTATAGTCGAGTTTTTTGTTCTTAGCCGTTAATATAATGGTTTCTGGATCAGCCCAAGGCGAAATCATAAAAGAAAGCGTCGATTCAGGTGCAACTTCTGTTTTTTCCGGTTCTTGATAAACCGGAAGGCTAAATTCCCTAAATTGAGGTTTTTTGCAAATCTCGTCGACCTTGCCGACATCATAGGCACTTGCTGTGCCGTTAAATAATACTGCTGTAATAAATAGTAGAGGGCTAATTGTTTTTGCTGCTTTCATTTATTTCACTCCTTAAAAACTTTGTGTTGTCGTGGGTTATTTAGGTTCGTCTATTGCGTTAAATAAAATGCTGGATTGATTTTTTTCAACATCTTACACAACATATCCTTCAGACAAAATTGACGATGTCTTGTACAATATCGAAATTTTAAATTTTAGCAAGAGAACACCACATTGAGCGAACAAAATGAACAAGGCCTGAATTATAAAGGCGCTGGCGTTGACATAGAAGCGGGTAATGCACTGGTCGAACGCATTAAGCCGATTGCTGCTAGGACAAGGACGGCGGGCGTTATGGCCGGTTTGGGCGGCTTCGGTTCTATGTTCGAGCTACCGCTGGATCGTTACCAGCAGCCGATTTTAGTGTCCGGTACCGATGGCGTGGGCACTAAACTGAAACTGGCCAATGAATTGGCTATTCATGACACGATTGGCATTGATTTGGTGGCGATGTGTGTTAACGATATTATCGTTCAGGGCGCCGAGCCTTTATTTTTTCTCGATTATTTTGCGACCGGCAAACTTGATGTTGACACAGCGGCGGCCGTCGTCGAAGGCATAGGCAAGGGTTGTGAATTGGCCGGTGCTGCGCTGGTTGGTGGTGAAACTGCAGAGATGCCCGGCATGTATGCGGACGGCGAATATGATTTGGCCGGTTTTTGCGTCGGTATCGTCGAGAAAAGCAAAGTGCTTGACGGCAGCAAAGTCCAGGTCGGCGATAAGCTGATCGGTATTGCCTCCTCAGGCCCCCATTCCAATGGTTATTCACTCATCCGAAAAATTATTGCGCATAGCAATGCAGCACTGGCAGAGCCGTTCAATGGCAAAACTTTGGGCGAGGCTTTGCTGGAACCCACCCGAATTTATGTGAAGCCATTGTTGGCGCTGTTGGACAAAGTGCCGGTACATGCTCTGGCGCATATTACCGGCGGCGGCTTGACCGAAAATTTGCCGCGTGTACTGCCAACCGGTATTAACGCACAGATCAATCTTGCCAGCTGGGCGTTTCCTGCTATTTTTAAGTGGTTACAGGAAAAGGGTAATGTCTCGCAGCCGGATATGCTGACCACTTTTAATTGCGGCATCGGCATGATTGTTTGCGTTGCCGCCGAAGATGAACAAGCGACGCTTGAAACGCTAACCCAGCTGGGCGAAACGGCTTTTATCATTGGCGAACTGGTTGGGTCTGAAGGCAAACCGGAAGTCATTTACCTGAAGTCCGTTACTTCCTGAAAAATCGCCTTAGGTAACGAGCAAAAAATATTCCACGTTCTTCTCACGGTAGTTGGAGTCCAAAGCTGGCTTTGGCTGTTCAAAGCTAGCTTTGAACTCCGACAGAGGCGGCGGGTGTTATTTTTTGCGCGCTACCTTAGGAACGCGCACAAAACAACTTGGGCAAGTTCATCCCTCGACAGGCTCAGGACGAACGGTATCTGAATTTTAAGTTGCCTAAGTTATTTCATGCTCATTCTTTAGTGCGCTTCATCCCAATTATTGCCGACACCAATGTCAACTAGCAGCGGCACATTAAGCGTTGCTGCTGAACACATCAACGCTCTGATTGCCACTATACAGCTGTCCAGCTGCCCCTCGGCAATCTCAAACACCAGCTCGTCATGCACTTGCATGATCATTTTGGCATCCGGGTTTTCTTTATACAGCCACTGGTCGGCGGCAATCATCGCACGTTTGATGATGTCGGCGGCGGTGCCCTGCATCGGCGCATTAATCGCGGTGCGTTCGGCATATTGGCGCCGCGCCGCGTTGCGTGAATTGATTTCCGGCAAATACAAGCGCCGACCGAACAACGTTTCCACATAGCCTTGCGTGCGCGCCTGCTCCCTTGTGCTGTCCATATAATTTTTAACGCCCGGATAACGGGCAAAATACAAGTCGATATAGGCTTGCGCCTGCTTTCGCGCCAAGCCCAGTTGTTGCGCCAGCCCAAACGCCGACATGCCGTAAATCAGGCCAAAATTAATGGCTTTAGCAGAACGGCGCAAATCGGTCGTGACTTGTTCGGGCGCGACGCCAAACACCTCTGCCGCTGTCGCCCGGTGTACGTCCTGGCCTTCGCTAAAGGCTTTTAACAAGCCTGCATCCGCCGACAAATGCGCCATGATGCGCAATTCGATTTGCGAATAATCGGCGGCGACTATTTTTCTGCCGGGCGGGGCGATAAACGCCTGCCGGATTTTGCGGCCTTCTTCGCTACGTATCGGAATATTTTGCAAATTAGGGTCGGAAGACGACAGTCGGCCGGTAGCGGCAACGGCTTGATGGTAGGAGGTATGAACGCGGCCGCTTTGTCCGTCAACCTGTTGCGGCAACTTGTCGGTGTAGGTCGATTTCAGCTTGCTTAAACTGCGATGCTCCAGAATCAGCTTGGGCAGCGGATAATCCAGCGCCAACTCCTGCAACACTGATTCTTCCGTTGACGGCTGGCCTTTGGGCGTTTTCTTTAAGATCGGCAGTTTTTGCTGATCGTAAAGAATATCTTGAATCTGTTTCGGCGAACCCAGGTTAAAAGTTTGCCCGGCCAAATCATGCGCACGTTGTTCCAGCGAAATAATCTGGCTGGACAGCTCCAAACTTTGCTGCGCCAGCATCGCAGTGTCGATTAACACGCCGTTGCTTTCAAGGCGCGCCAGCACGCTGATCAGCGGAATTTCCATATCGCTATATAAGGCCAGCAATTTAGGCTGTTGCGCCAGTTTTGCCGACAACACCTGATGCAAGCGCAAGGTAATGTCGGCATCTTCCGCCGCGTAAGGCGCCGCTTGTTCAATCGGCACCTCCTGAAAGCCGATTTGCTTGGCGCCTTTACCCGCCACATCTTCATAATGAATGGTCTCGACGCCGAGATATACCTTGGCCAAATCATCCATATTGTGCTTGGTCGCAGTGCTGTTCAATACGTAGGATTCGAGCATGGTATCGTGCGTAATGCCGCGCAAGGTAATGCCGTGATTAGCCAGTACATGGCTGTCGTATTTCAGATTTTGACCGAGTTTAGCTTTATCCGGGTTTTCCAATAAAGGCCGCAATTTTTCCAATACCTCAGTACGATTTAACTGTGTCGGCGCACTCGGATAGTCATGGGCTAGCGGCAGGTAGGCGGCTTTGCCCGGCGTAACCGCAAACGATACGCCAACAATGTGCGCCTTGCTGTAATCCAGACTGGTGGTTTCGGTGTCGAAAGCAAACAACTCGGCCTGTTCCAGCTGCGCCAGCCAATCATTAAAATGCTGTTCGGTTAAAATGGTTTCATAATGTGCATCAATGCTATCCGGCACCTGTTCGGCTTGAGCCGGTTCAGCGTCAACAAACGCAGGTGCTGCATCCAACATTTTAAGCCAAGACGAAAAGCCCAGTTCAGCCAACAAATATTTCAACTCGACTTTGTCCATCGGCTGCTGTTTCAAATCTTCGATGCCGTAAGGCAAATTCAGATCGCATTTTATCGTCGTCAGTTGTTTCGACAAGGGCAATTGCGCCAAACTGGCGCGCAGGTAAGCGCCGATTTTGCCGGTGATGTCATCGGCGTGGGCGATTAAATTGTCCAATGATTGATACTGCGCCAGCCATTTCGCCGCCGTTTTCGGGCCGACTTTAGGTACGCCGGGAATGTTATCGACGGTGTCGCCAATCAGCGCCAGATAATCGATAATTTGCTCCGGCCTGACGCCGAATTTGTCGATCACGCCCTGAATGTCCAGGCGCGTATTGGACATCGTGTTTTCCAGAATAATATGCTCAGTGACCAACTGCGCCATATCCTTGTCGCCGGTGGAAATAATCACCTGATAACCTTGTTGCACGGCCTGTTGCGCCAGCGCGCCCAGCACATCGTCGGCCTCGACGCCGGACTCCATAATCAACGGCAAACCCATAGCGCGGATCAGCTTATGCAAAGGCTCGATTTGAACGCGCAAATCATCCGGCATCGGCGGCCTGTGGGCTTTGTACTGATCGTAAAGCGCATTGCGAAACGTTTTGCCCGGCGCATCGAACACTACCGTGATGTAATCGCTGTGATAGTCGGCAATCAATTTACGCAGCATATTGCTGACGCCGTAAATCGCATTAGTCGGTTCGCCCTTGGCATTGGTTAGCGGCGGCACCGCATGGTAAGCACGGAATAAAAAAGAGGAGCCGTCAACTAGGATAAGGCGTTTTAGGTTCAAGGTCGTGTCCAGGGTTAGAGTGTTTATTTCCCATTCCTATGTGGCGCGTGGGAACGTTGCGCCCTTGAGGGCGTATTATCAGTACGGTGAAAGTCCATGCCAGAGTAAGCCAAAAACCCTGAAATTGAAAGTAACGGCGTCGGGGACTTAAAATCAGGAACTAAAATTTCGAATATTGGGAACCCGATAACTGCTTCGTTGTTTTCAAAGGCCTTTCAAGGCATTCTTACGCATCCTGAGATAAAAATCTTCCATGACCTCAATAAATGAACTTTGTTTTTGCCAAAATGCGGGGAAATCACCGCCTTTTTTGATTAACATGGCTGGAATAGTCGCCGCTTGGCTGGGTTCTATGCTTTTTGGCAAGGGCTGCTGGCCGTGCCAAAAAGCTTTTAAGCTGATTTGCTGGGGCAGTTCTGTGATGACGGGACGGGTGTAAAAGCTGTCCACCGGCATTAACTCAACAGGGGCGCTGCCTTTGGCATCGCTTAACACTTTGCCCAACGGTGAATTTGCCAATTCGTGCAGCAATTTGTCCGGTGCCAAGCCGCGCATTTCAAACAATAAAAACGGATCGTTGTCGAATTGCCCGGCCAGACGGTAACAAACACCGGCAATGTGTTTGCACGGCACGGCATAATCCGGGCAACTGCAGGATACCTTGAAATCTTTATAGTCATTGGGCAGCAGATGTACGCCAGCTTCAGCAAACACGGTTTCTATGTTTTCCGGGATTTCATTGAGCAACAATCTGGCGATAAAACTGGCCCGCTGGCTGAGTTTTTTAATGACTTTTTGCCATTGCGCCTCGGATAAATGGGCCATTTGCACACTGACTTTATAGGTTGGTTCTTTATACACGCCAAAATACGGATTGATGTTGCCGCGCAGTTTGGCGTCGACTTTGCCGTTCTGGAGTAGCCATTGTTTGATGCGGTTGTCGGTGGAATAGGAGCGTCCACGGGTCAGACGGCCGCTGTCGGTAAAATCTTCCAGGGCGACCAGAAAGCGCTGTCCCCACCAGGTTTTTGCATAGTTGCTCATGTCAGTTTTCCATAATGCTGTGTTTATTGAGCGCAATCAGTTCTTTGAACGCCTGATTATCAAGTTTGGTCAGCCAGCTTTCGTCATTGCCGACGATGCTGTCGGCCATTTTTTGCTTGTCGCTGATCATTTGGTCGATGCGCTCTTCCAGGGTGCCCAGCGTGACAAATTTATGCACGAAGACATTTTTTTGCTGGCCGATACGAAATGCCCGGTCGGTGGCCTGATTTTCAACGGCAGGATTCCACCAGCGATCAAAATGAAACACATGGTTAGCCTGGGTTAAAGTGATACCGACACCACCGGCTTTGAGCGACAGGATAAAAACAGCCGGCCCGGTGTCCGGATCTTGAAAATCGCTGATCATCAGTTCGCGTTTGTTACGCGGCGTGCCGCCATGCAGATAGTAGGTTTTATAGTGTTTTTCCTTGGCCAGATAACGTTCCAGGTTTTCGCCAATTTCGGTAAATTGAGTAAACACCAGTACGCTGTCGCCTTGTTCCATGGCTTCTTCGAGCATTTCGCCGATGCGTTCCAGCTTGTGCGAGCGTTCCGGGGTAAAGGCGCTGCCATCTTGAAAAAACTGCATCGGATGATTGCACACCTGTTTCAATTTCATCAAGGTCGACAGCATCAGGCCTTGGCGCTGAATGCCTTCTGCCTCCTCCAATTGCGTTAGCACATCATTGACCACGACTTCATACAAGGCCGCTTGTTCTTTGCTCAAATTGCAATAAATCTTGTTGTCGATTTTATCGGGCAAATCTTTGATGATGGCTTTGTCGGTTTTCAAGCGCCGCAAAATAAACGGCTGGATCAGTTTTTTCAGGATAGCCGATTGTATCGGGTTATTATCGCGCTGCACCGGCAACTCGTAGGTTTTGCGAAATTGCGCTTGCTTGCCCAAATAGCCGGGGTTAAGGAAATTGAAAATCGACCATAAATCCATCAGGCGATTTTCTACCGGCGTACCGGTTAAGGCCAAACGGCAATCGGCTTCGAGTTTTAAAATGGCTTTGGTTTGCGCGGCGACTGGATTTTTAATGTTTTGTGCTTCATCCAGAACGATGCGGTGCCAGTGCAAGCTGCCCAGTAATTTGCTGTCTTTGCGGGCGAGGGTGTAAGAGGTAATCAGCAAATCATGCTGCAAGCACAGTTGTTTGAATGCTTCGGCATCTTGTTCGCGGTCACTGCCGTGATGAATTAAGGTGGTCAAATGCGGGGCAAACTTTTCGATTTCTTTTTGCCAGTTGCCGATGACCGATGTCGGTGCAATCAGCAGTGTAGGGCCGGGCTGCTGGCCTTGCCCGCGCTCCAACACTAACACGCTGATCACCTGCATGGTTTTACCCAAGCCCATGTCGTCGGCCAAACAGCCGTTTAAACCTAAATTCTCTAAATAGCGCAACCAAGCCACGCCGCGCTTTTGATAATCCCGCAGTTCAGCGTTCAGTTGTGCAGGATTGTCGATCAGTTCGAAGCGGCTGTTATCGGACAGTTTTGCCAGCATCTGCGCCAGACTGTCGTGAACATCCAGTTCAAAGTCATCGGCTTCTTCGGCCAGTTTTCGCAATAAGTCCTGCACCGACATGTCGGGGGCGGCGGTCTTTTGCTGCATAAAGGCCAGCATTTCCTGCATTTTATCGCGATCCAATTCCATCCACTGGCCGCGAAAATGAATCAACGGCGCTTTGGCCTCGACCAGTTGCTGCCATTCTTCAGGGCTTAACGATTCGTCACCGATGGCCAGCTCATAGTGATAATCGGTCAACTTGTCCATAGAAAAATAGGACTGACTGCTGGCTGCCGCCGATTTGGCTTTGCTGCCGGAGCGCAACCGGAGTTTGGCGCGGCGTCGGCCTTTTGGGGTTAGCCAAGCCGGAATAATGATTTTAAAACCGGCATCTTCCAAGATCCAGGCGCTTTCTTTCAAAAATTCAAAGGCCTCATCCAGCGTAAGCTGCACACTATCAGGCTCGCTGCCTTCCATGCCCAGCCACAATTTAGGGTAAATGCGCGCTGCTTGCGCCAAATTAATCAGTAGCTGCTGTTCAATCGTCTGCCCGAATTGTTGTTGCAACAGCGTGTGAAAGTGATCTTTATGCGCCCAAAAATCGGCCAAATCCAATTTAAGCGAGGGGTCTTTGTGCGATGATAAAAAGAACTGCAAACGCCATTGGTCAACAGCCTCGGCATCGGCTTCAAGTAATTGCAAACCTAATTGCAGCGAACTTTGCGCCTCGGTACCCAACAGTTTTTGCTGCCAGTGCTGCCACTGTTTGAATTCATCGGGCAGCTGTTGGCAGGTTCTCAGCGGTTCAGCGCCTTGCTTGTCCAGCAGGATGGTTTCTAAAAAATCGTATTGGACTTTTTTAATAAAAATCTGCGGCATCTCAAGCGCGGCTGTGCTTAGCAGTTCATCAATGACCACTTCGGCAAAATGCCGTAACAACGATTCCGGCTGATAATGTTGGCTGCAGGCGATCGGCATCTGGGTAATAGCGGTTTGTATCAAGCCCTCATAAGCACTCGATACCGCTTGCCAGCGCCGGTACAGCCCGATTTTATTCCCCATTTTCCGGCTTAACAGCAACGGAAGATACTGATCCTTGACGATAATTTGTTTTAACGATTGGCTAAAGTAATACCAAAACAAAAAATCGCTACCGATACGATTATTGCCCGCCTGTAAACAGCACAAAAAATGGATATTGTTAATCGTTTTTATCGGGCTTTGCAGTGGATAAGCGAATACCTGCCAGTTTTGCAGAGCCACCGTGGCATCCGTTTCAACATGCTGTCGTTCGGGCGATGGCAGTGGCGCGTCCTCAGTGCTAGGCAACAGCAGCGAAACCAATGTTCCCTGACTTGGACTGATGGGCGTAACCGCCAACTCGTTTTTTAAAAATTCTAAACAAGGCTTTTCCGGCAAATGCTGAGGATGGAGTGGTTTTTTTAATTTATTAGCCACCCCGTCGCTTTCCACCCACAAGTAAAAAGCACCTGTTTGAATAAAGTCTTGTGTGTCTGTTGGAAGCCAAGTCCCATGTATTACGTTCATAAAACTATCAGTTAAGGTTAATGGAAAACTATACAACTGGATTCATTTTTATAAAGCGTATACTCACTCCCGCTTCATTATTTTGAGCTGCTCGCGCAAGGCATCAAGCTCTTCCATCAAGTCCAGGGCCAGCGCAATACCGGCCAGATTAACACCTAAATCGCGGTGCAGCCTGAGTGCTGAACGTACCCGCACCTGACTGACGCCGGAAAAGCGCCACCTGTGCATTTCATTTCCCTGCGGTTCGATAATGCTTTCTTCCACCAGGCTGATGACCCAATCAGCATGAACGTCGCAAGCATGGCACAATTGCTCTAAAGTCAAGCTGTCATCTTCAATCACCGTGCCTGTGTGTATCGGTAATAAATCGTATGAACTCATCGGCTTTATCCCCCTAGAGACAGGCGCGGATTAAAATCCAGCTCTTGCTGCATTTTTTGGTAAATGGCTTTGGCACGTTCGCTGTGCGCAGGCGGCAGGGCGATTTGCAACACCACAAAAAAATCGCCCGGCGTTTTGCCGGGTAAGCCACGGCCTTTTAAGCGTAGTTTGCTGCCTTGGTGGGAATGGGGCGGTATTTTCAGATCAACCATGCCATCCGGCGTCGGCGCTTTGATTTTTGCGCCCAAGGCCGCTTCCCACGGCGTCACCGGCAAATCCAGATAAATGTCGCTATCGGCAATTCGATACAGCGGATGATTATTAAAGGCGATTTCCAACAGCAAATCACCGGCTTTACCGCCACCAGAACCCGGATCGCCCTGGCCTGCCAAGCGGATGTGCTGTCCCGGCTTAATGCCTTTGGGGATTTTGATATTCAAACTTCGGCGCGTGACCTGCATATAACCTTGCGCATTGAGTGCCGGCGTACTCAGGGAAATATTGCGCGTGGCGCCTTGAATGCTGTCTTCCAGATCGATATAAATTTTCGCATGACTGTCTTGGCCTTGGATTTTCCCGCCACGCGTTGCCCGCCCCGTTGTTTGCTGGAATCCAGAGCGGCCAAACAATTGCTCGAAGAAATCGCTAAACGCCCCGCCGCCGGTAAAATCGCTGCCTTCAAAGTCAACATTTTCATGCCAGTTTGGCGGCGGCCTGAACTCTTCCCCGGCTTTCCAGTTTGCGCCCAATTTGTCGTAAGCGGCCCTTTTTTGCGGGTCTTTGAGCACCTCGTAAGCCTCGCCCAACTCCTTGAATTTGGCTTCGGCATCGCGTTCCTTGCTGACATCGGGATGATACTTGCGCGCCAGTTTACGGTAGGCGCGTTTGACCTCGTCCTGACTGGCGCTACGGGATAAGCCCATGATTTTATAATAATCTTTATATTCCATGTTGAATCGCCCGGACGCTTTAGATTTGGTTTTGCTTAAAAATTTTCAAACCATTTCGGTTTGAAAAAAAGGATGTACAGTAAGAAAAACTCCGCCACCGGTATGAACACGACAAGATAATGAACCAACAGAACAACTATAAATAACAGCAGGCGTTTTAAGTATTTGGTTAAGGTGATTTTGGGCATCGTATTCTCCATTCGGTCATAGATGCCTATTAATGGCAGATAACGTCGGTGAAAATGACGTTATCTGCCCAATGTTAGCGCCTAAAACTATTCTTCCGAGCTGACATTGATGCGCTTGGGTTTAATCGCCTCCCGTTTGGGAATGATGATCTCCAAAACGCCGTGCTTGCACTTGGCGCTGATCGCCTCGCCATCGGCAGAATCGGGCAAACTAAAGCGGCGGTAAAAAGAGCCGCTAGTCCTTTCGACCCGTTTATAGCCTTCTTTTTCTGTTTTGACTTCGGTTTCCTTTTCGCCTTTTACCGTCAACACGCCCGCTTCCATGCTGACCTCGATAGCTTCCGGCTTAACCCCCGGAATATCGGCATGAATGACGAATTTATCGGCTTCTTCTTTGATGTCAACTGCGGGCGCCCATTCGGCGGTTGCCACCGAACCTTCACCGGCTTTTTCGTCTTGTGAAAGGTTCAGTTCCCGTTGCAGTTGGTTTAATAACCCCCAGGGTTCGTAACGCATAATGGCCATTTTATGTCTCCTTAAAGAAATAATGTTTTAATTCAATAAAAAACCTAAAAACGATCAGTCGTCTTCATTGGAAAAATGGGGGCAACGGTTTTTTTGTCAAGTGGTGAGAAGAAATTTTGTGTTGAATAAGGCACTATTTTTTGGCATCACCCCGTTAAATTGGTATCTCGGCTAGCCCGGTAAGCGCGCATCAAAGCGATAAAGGCCAAAAAATCGTACAAGCCGTGAATAATGATTGGCAGAAACAAATTCCTGTTTCCGTCATAATCCATTGATAAACTTAAATAAATGCCCACTAAAGTCGCCAATATCGCATAAAGCGGCGTCACTGCATGAGCCAAGCCAAAAATAACATTGGTCGCGATTAACCCGGCAGCCATGCCCCACGACACTTCTATCCAGGGCTGCACCACGCCGCGAAACAAAATTTCTTCCGAAATGCCCGCAACCGCCGCCAGCACCAACAAATCAGCCCAGTGATAGCGTTGTAGCGCCGCGCCTAAGGTTTGAAATAAGATGTCCCTAATCTTGATGGCCGATTTAAGCGGCAGCTGTTGCAGCACCAGATACAGAAAAAACAACGGTGCAGTTCCAATCAGCCCATAAATGACAACGGATTCTGAAAAGTGGAGGTTGGCAAACGGATCGATATTCACCAGCCAGCCGAATACGATGGCGACTAAAATCAGTGACAATTCGAAATAGCAGGCATTTTTAAAAAAATCATCGGCTGCGGGCGGGGATTTATCCATTGCTGTGTGTTGAATAGTGAGGTGTGGGGGTATTCTAATCAAAACTGGTTAAAATAGCCCTTTTACATCAAGTGTGCGCGCCCGGTTAGCTTTCCGTTAAATGCCTGTAATCAAAAAGTCGATCGCTGAAATAATGTCGCCCCTGATGCCTGCCAGGTCTGCCCCGTGTTAAATTGATAGCAGCAATCGGGTTAATTTAACGCTTTTCCAGTTTTTACATCACGCATCCTAACGATTATGAACACACTGCGTCACCCCGGCACATGAAAGCCGTGTGGCCATGATTTTTACAACTATTACGAATAAGATTGATTATCATTTAGAATCGATATACTATATTCCCACACTCATTTAATTGCCATTTGAGTTTAGAGTTAAATTATTAATAACGCTGACCTGGCCAACTTTAAAAAGGAATATTGTTATGTTGCACTCGAAACCCCTGCTTAGACTGTTATTGTTGCCTGCGCTTGCCGGCAGTTTTGCCTCCGCTGCCGAGAACGCGGACAAAGCGGATAAACCTATTATCCTTGATACCGTCAATATTCTTGGCGATGCTGAAGCGGTAAAAGACATGCCCGCGTCGGCACAACTGATCAATACCGAACAAATCCGCGACCAAAGTTACAGCGACATTAACCGCATTTTGCGCCGCGTCCCCGGCGTCAATATCCGTGAAGAAGACGGTTTCGGGCTGTTCCCCAATATCAGCTTTCGCGGCGTCGATACCACCCGCAGCGCCAAAATCACGGTCATGGAAGACGGCGTATTGACCGCCCCGGCCGCCTATTCCGCGCCGGCTGCTTACTTTAATCCGGCTGGCGGGCGCATGAGCGGCGTCGAAGTGTTGAAAGGTTCCAGCCAGATCAAGTACGGCCCGCATATCACCGGCGGCGTCATGAACTACCTGTCCACCGCCATTCCCGATGGCGGTAAGGCCTATCTTAAAACCATTTACGGCAGTTATAACGAAATCAGGACTCACGGCTATGTCGGCGATACCGTCGATACCGCCCATGGCCGCTTCGGCTACTTGGTGGAAGGCTTTTACCGGGGCTCGGACGGCTTTAAAAGCATCGACACCACGCCGGATTTTCATAACAGCGACCAAACCGGCTTCCAACAAATTGAGCCCATGGTGCGCTTGTCTTGGGAACCTAACACTGACATCTATCAAAAACTTGAGGTCAAATACGGCTTTTCCAGCATGGATGCCGATGAAACCTACCTAGGCACCAGCGAAGAAGACTTTAGGCATGATCCCTACCGACGTTATTCAGCCTCGCGTTTTGACAACATCAAATCAGACCGAAACGGCGGTTTTGCGCGTTATTTCATCTCGCCAACAGACAATCTCGATATCGTTACCACAGGCTATTACAGCGAGTTCGACCGCAATTGGAGCAAATTGAACGACATCCGCAACGTGCCTAACGCGTCAGGCACTGGCAGCCAAAATATGGATTTGGCCGCCGCTTTGGCGGGGACTAACGGCGGTAATGGTTTATCTTGTCTGAGGGGCGACCTGAACTGCCAATTACGCATGCGCGACAATAACCGCAGTTACTATGCCGGTGGCGTCGAAACCTCCGCCAATTACCGCTTCGATGTCGGCAAAACCCAGCACGAACTGAATGGCGGCTTCCGTTACCATGAAGACAAGGAAAGCCGGTTCCAGCACGACACCACGCACAGCCAAGCCGCTAACGGCACTATTTTAAACACCGTTACCGGCGCGCCGGGTAGCCAGGACAACCGTTTCGGCCTGACCAATGCCTACGCGTTTTTCCTGAAAGACCGCATCGAACTGGGCAACTGGGGATTTACACCCGGTATGCGTTATGAGCATTTGAACCAAGTGTACCAAAATAACAACAACCCCAGCACAAACGGCCGCAGCTCGCTGGATATGTACGCGGGCGGCGCCAGCCTGGATTACCGCTTTAATGACGATTTCATGATGTTCGGCAGCGCCCATCGCGGCTTTTCGCCGCCAAGCCCGCAAAATGCCGTGATCGACAAACTGACCGAAGAATCCAGCAACGCCTACGAATTGGGCGGGCGTTATAGCCATGGCGCTTTTTCTGCCGAAATCACCGGGTTTTACACCCAATTCGAAAACTTGCTGGTGGTCAATAACATCGGTGGCGCAGGCAGCGGAAAAAGTGAAAACTTCGGCGCTGTCGACAGCCGGGGCGTCGAAATGGCGATGAATTTCGATGCCGGTAAAGCCTTCGACTGGGGCTTCAGCAATCCTTATTTCCTGTCGTTTACTTATACCAACACCGAACAGTTGAATAATGCCACCTCGACCGATGCGGAATCGATTTTCAGCTACGGTAAAAAAGGCAACAAAGTGCCGTACATACCTGAATATTCACTCAGCTTCGGTAGCGGCCTGCATTTCAACAAATGGGGCGTCGACGTTTCCGGCAACTATGTCGGCGAAACCTTCACCAGCGCCAATAATACCGGGGAACAATTCAACGGCGCAGGCTCGCCGGATGCGCGTTTCGGCAAAACGGACGACTATGTCATCGCCGACGTCTCGGCCTATTATAAGGTCGCCAAAGGCATTAAAATTCTGGGCGGCGTGCAAAACCTGTCCGATGAGCAATATCTGGTGTCGCGGCAACCTTACGGCCCACGCCCCGGTATGCCGATTTTTGCCTATGGCGGCTTTGAGCTGGATTTTGATATTTGAGTGCGGCGCTTGTTGCTTGCGCCAGTTAGCCGCAGCTAGATTTAGCCAACTAAAAGGCATTTTATGCGCCACGAAGGGCATGAAGTGCCCTTCGTGGCATTTTGCTACTTGACGTCCACTTAAAAGAGCCACCGCTTATCGGCGGCTTCTCGAAAGCAAAAGGCTTTTATCCAATAGCCGCCATATTTTAAGGATAGAGGCCGTGCGCTGGGCTTGGACAATTCGCCGTTTTCGCCACATATTAGGGAGGCCGTTTAATGCGTCTTTCTTTGCCTTAACGATGATATTGGCTTGCCCCTGCCGGGAGAAATATAGAACAGACACGATATTTAAGGCGGCATGAAGCGGGAGCAAAAGCCAAAACAGGATGCCGGGCATGTTTTTGACGAATGCCCAGACCATGTTGCGGTGGCCGTGATAGATTGAAAAGTCGCTACGCTGCCCACCGGTGCTGGCTGACCCTGCGTGATAGACAGTCGCCTCAGGCACATAACGGGCTGGATAATTGTTCAGTTGCAGGCGAAAACCTAAATCCACATCTTCAACATAACAAAAAAAATCTTCGTCGAATCCGCCTACCTGCTTTAAAACACTTAGCCGGTAAAAGGCCGCGCAAGCACAGGGTGAGAATATGGCCTGGCCGACATCACCGCTGCCAGACTGGGTTTTGCCATAACCATCACGCCATAACAGGCCGGAGATATGATAAATGTCGCCTTTGCCGTCAATTTTGTCCGGTGTTTCGAGCTGCATTTGTTTTGAGCCGAACACCGAAATGGCGGGGTGTTGTTCGGTTGCTTTCATCAAATTCAATAGCCAGTCCTTATCGGGCAATGCGTCAGGATTGAGCAAGGCCACCCATTCCGTATCGCATTCATCCAGTGCGCGGTTATTGGCGGCGGCAAAACCCAAGTTGTCATTCAAATAGCGGACAGTGACCCCTGGAGCCTGGGCTGCCAGTTGGGCTGACCCGTCGCTACTGCCGTTATCCATAAGCAAAATACGCCGAGGCGGGTAGCTTTGCATCTGGAGATGCGAAAGGCAGCGCCGCAATAGATCGCCGCCGTTCCAGTTGACGATAATGACAGTGATGGACATGCTGTTTGCTTAAAGTTGAGAAGCTGAATTCAAGGCCGCGATATTACGGAACCGGCCTATTTTGGCGAGCCAGGATTGAAGCGGGAGATGATTTTATGCCAGCCTGATCTTATCCATAATGTTTTACTTTTTATTTCTTCAAAAGTTCTTGGGCGCAGAACATCAATGTCGCCCATTTGTTGCTGAAACCAGCGGTCATCAACCCCATAGGTACTGGCCAATAGATTGTGATGTTTTGGGCTGTTTAGCAGGTTTTGCATAGCGAGCAGGCCGACAAGTTTATAAGGTTTACCCAACCATTTATTTTCGTTAAAAAACAGCAGTGTTTTTTCAATAGCCAGATGCTCTTCAGTAGGAATATCTTTAACGACCAATAAATCTGCAAACCCGTCAATAAGCTGGTCACGGCTGACATCGTCAAAAAAATTAGTGGCAATAAGATAATGCTCGTTAATCGTCCTTATCGCATTTTTAGGCACCTGACTACTCGCATTCTCGCCGGGTAGGATTCTGAAGCTAATTAATTCACGATCTGATATATGAATGTCATATCGCTTGATCAAACGGATCCATGCCTCAAAGTCAGGGAGCTGCCGAAGCCGGTTGTTATACATTCCAAGCTCTCGATAGCAAGACTTGCGAATAAGCATTGTAGGGTGGCAAATACAATTGCCATGATCAAAAAATCGCCTTAACCATTGGCCTTGGGAACGGTTTTCTTGGTCGAAAACAGCCCCAAAAGTGAGTAATGACTTGTCAATTTCAGCCCCCTCTTTATCGACAAAACGGGCTCTGCCGAAACATGCGCCAATGCCTGGGTTTGCCCGCATAAGTTGAACCTGAAAAGACAATTTGTCGGCAGCAGTCCAGTAATCATCGGAGTTAATTAAGGCAATGAATTCGCCGGAAGCCCGTTCAATAAGCTCGTTGGTAACGATGCAAGCGCCACGGTTAACCGTGTTTGGAAAGAACCGGACTCTCGGGTCTTCAATTGAGGCAACAACGTCCCTTGTCCGATCGGAAGAGCCGTCATCGGCAATTAAAAACTCAAAATCCACCCCCTGTTGGGCGAGCACGCTATCGACCGCCTGTTTGACAAAGTCGGCATGATTGTAAGTCGCCATGATGACGGAAACTATTGGTGATTTCATAACGGGCCTGACTGCATGGTTTTGATAATAAAACGCTTGAGTTTTGGGGGGGTTAATGCCCGAATTGCCGCCAAGAATATCGGAGGTAAGCAATCAATAAGGCAGGCAAGCAAGCAAGCGGTGGGTTTTTTTGCGGTGGCAGCAAGATGGGTCAAATTGGATATGGAAACCATCTGTTGAAGCCGATTTGATAATAATTCAAACTCGGCATGATAAACATGGTCGGTGAGTGTGTCGTACACCGGAATCAATGCCAGCTGCGCCTTAAGTTTTTCCGTTGGCGCCGTTTGCGTCCAAACACCGTTTGCATGCAAACGGTAAACCGACATAGTCTCTTCGATGAAGCCAATGAGGCTGCTGCGTGCCACACAGATGTTCACAATCCAATCATAGGAGCAGATTTCAAAAAGCTCTTTAGGTAGCGCGGATAACGCGGATTTTCGGTACATGCAGGTTGAAAAGTTCCCCACCAGGTTATCCGCAATCAAGTCCCTGGCGCTAAGCAAACGGTAGCCCGTGCCAGGGGCAGTCCTCGGGTAAAAATGAAAACGGGTTTCCTCAAAAACGAAATAATTAGCCGAGCAAAGGCCGCATTCCCAATGAGCATCAAGAAACTCGATTTGACGTTGAAGCTTAAATGGGCTTATCCAGTAATCATCACCTTCCAACACCGCCACATAGTCGCCTGAGCAAGCCGCAAAACCACGCTGGTAATTTTTTGTAATGCCTAAGTTTATTTTATTATCCAGATACTTAAAGTGAAACTGGTGGTCTTTTTTATTTTCGTACTCTTTGATCAGGGAAACGGTATTGTCCGACGAACCATCGTCGGCAACAATTAGCTCAATAGGCTCCTTGGTTGCTTGGCCAAATAGCGCATCAAGTGCTTGGCGAATATAATTCTCATGGTTATAGGTTACCAAAAGAACGCTGATTCGGCAGGGGGCTGGTGGTGTAGCTGGCATTTTTTTTAACCTTAGGCAGGATATTTAATAGACGGTTTCAACGGCTGGTGCGGTCAGGAGGGCGGCTGCTTTTTAAAGGTAAAATTTTTCCAAAAACCACCTAACAACGTGTCCCTGCCAAAACAGGAACAATGGGGTCAGTTTACTTCAATTGGGGGGTTACTGAAAAGGAAGGCCTGTTCCAATTCGAGCAAGTCACGTTTGCGCTCTTTTATGCGCCGTGCCGGGCTACCGGCATAGATGCCGAAAGCCCGGCAATTTTTTGTGATCAAACTAAGCGCGCCCACTGCGACACCTTCCTCGAGTATTATCCCAGGCAAAATTACACTGCCGCAGCCGACAATAACATGTTTGCCAAGAAGCACATCCGCGTGGGTAACCCCGGTAAACTGGCTGGGCAATGTCGGGTTGGTCATGGAAATGCCGGAATAATCGTCATTACTTGAATAGATGGAGACGCGTGAAGAAATGTTACAAAAATCAGACAGGGTTATTTTTCCGGCTCCAATCAAAGACGAAAATACCGCGATATGGACATTATTGCCGATACTTATACCGCCAGCACCGGCAGATAACACGCAAAAATCATCAATTCTGACATTATTGCCCAATGATATTTTTGATGGATTATAAAATGAAGCGCGATCTGAGATATTTACATTATCACCCACTGAAGCGAAGCCCATTTCCCCAATTAGTTCGCGAGACAGCAGGCCCATTAAGTTGTCCTTTGTGAATGAAGCAAATGGCTTATCATGGCAATGCCTTTGAAATTATATTGACAATATGTTTCATATCCTGCATGGCTAAGGCTGGATAGATCGGCAGGCATAGCACCTTGGAGGCGGCATCGGAGGCCACAGGCAAATTGCCGCGCTGGGCTGAAGGCAAGCCCCGGTACATGGAAAAATCGGAAATCAATGGATAAAAGTAGCGCCTGGCGTAAATGCCTTGCCCTTTGAGGTTCTCGTAGAGCTCATCCCGGCTCAACGGATATTCAGGCTCCACCAATATCGGGAAATAGGAGTAATTCGCGGTCATTGCGTCCACATAGTCTAAGCACCGTATGCCCTGTAGCCGGGCTAGATGCTCACGGTAAAAAAGATCAATTTCTTTACGGCGAACAAGGGCCTTATCTATATGCTGAAGTTGCAGCAAACCAAAAGCGGCGTTGATTTCGCTCATTTTGCCATTAATGCCAGGTGCGACTACGGTCACTTCATCCACGATACCAAAATTTTTAAGGTGGTCGATGCGTTGTTTGGTTTTAGCATCAGAACAAACAATTGCCCCGCCTTCAAAGGTATTAAAGACCTTGGTGGCGTGGAAACTTAACACCGACAGGTCGCCATGGTTGAGTACGCTGCCGTGCAGGTCTTTTACACCGAAAGCATGGGCCGCATCATAAATAACCTTAAGGTTGTAAGTGTCGGCAATTTTCTGGATTGCGCCAACATCGCAGGGATGTCCGTAGCAATGTACCGGCATTATGGCGGTCGTGTGTGGCGTTATGGCCGATTCTATCTTGGCTGGGTCAAGATTAAGCGTATTGGGGTCAATATCGGCGAACACAGGCTTAATGCCATTCCACAATAAAGAATGTGCCGTAGCCACAAAAGAATACGGCGTAGTGATGACCTCGCCGGTAATACGCAAAGCTTGCAAAGCGGTGACCAAGGCAATCGTCCCATTGGTAAATAGGGCAATATGGTCAACGCCTAAGTATTCGCATAACGCTGCCTCCAGTTGCTGATGAAAAGGGCCGCCATTGGTGAGGGTTTTATTGTCCCAAATTTTTTCCAGATAAGGGATGAATTCTTCCAGCGGTGGCAACAGGGGCTGCGTGACGAAAATATTTTGTTTTCCGCTCATGACACGTTGTGCTTATTGGTGAAAAATGAAAAAAACCGTGACAAGTAGGCAAGGCTCTTTGCGCAGAAAGAATTTTGCTGTTTCAGCATCAGTGCCACCGCCGCCTCAAGTTGAGTTATCTGATTTCCGCGTGATGCCCAATTAATTTCAATATCGGCAAGTGACTGCTCAAGTCGGGTGATATGTTCGCCGCGTGCCGCCCAATCAATTCCGATGTCGGCAAGCGACTGCTCAAGCTGGGTGATAACGTCGCCACGCGCAGCCGATTCTGTTTCAATACGTTGAATATAATTGTGTAGCCTGCTTAACTCGGAATTTACATTGCTTAACTCGGAATTTACATTCCTTAACTCAAAGTGCTCTAATTGGCGTGCACCTAATGCGGTAAAATAAGGTATTAAGCTTTGCTTTTGACCTGAATCCGGTTGAAGCCAATCCAGCTTTTTTCCATCTGGCGCGTCATTCAGCTGCAATACGCCCATTCCATTGGAGTGCATGAATTCTAAATTGTTCGGATAAGCCGCTTGCAACTCTTCCCACAGTCTCCACACGCCGAAATCGCGCTCACGGACATTGGTATCATGGAACAACACAATCGCACCGGGCGCTAATTTTGGCAACCACGTTTCAAAATCATGGCGGACCGCTTCGTAGGTATGCAACCCATCAATATGCAGCAGATCTATTGATTTATCCGCGAAATAAGTGACCGCCTCATCGAATGTCATGCGCAACAATCGGGAAAAAGCCGCATAATGCTCCTGATGATAACGATTAACTTGGGCAAAAACCGCATCGTCATAGAGGCCCGCGTGCTCATCGCCTTGCCATGTATCAACGGCATAACATTTTGTTGGGATGCCATTTTCATCAGCAGCCTGGCAAAACGAAAAATAAGAATTTCCAGTGTGTGTGCCAAGTTCTACAAATACGTTGGGTTTAACTTCCTTAATCACCCACGCAGCAAATGGCAAATGCCCTATCCAAGCATTGGGAAACTGTAACGATTTCGGAGAAAAAGTACTGATTTCTAGCAAATTATTTAGATTCATGTCGCGCTATGCTTATGGGGTTATGTGGATGTGCTTAACTTATCGTAAATCCACGGATTTCTTAGTTTGATTGATTTTATCAATCTATGAGGACATTTTCATTAGTCCATATGTAGCCGATATGCCATGTCTAAATGTTGGCGTTAAGGTCGGCCGTGTTTTCCATTCCTGATGATGTTTCCAGCATCATCAAAGGCAGTACATCGGCCGCCCACCATGCGCTAGGATGACGCCGTATTGCCTGGCCAATGAATGTATAGGGGTCTTCGCCGGGGGCGGAAAAACGCAGATGATGAATCCCCGCATGAAACTCACACACAAAACCCATAAGCGGGGCCTGCGCTATCTTGGCCAACTTAACCGCTCCGGGCGCAAAGCCGCAAGATACGCCTAAAAATGGCTTGACAAGCGCAGATTCGTTCGGGTCGGCGGGCAAATCACCGACAATGACCACGGCGCCGCCGCGCTGCAAGAAACGTACGAATTTGCTGGCGTTGCCTTGCCGATCAAGAATTTGGCCGCCGTTAAGATAGCGTCCCATGGCCGCATATTTTTGCCGATAAAAACGGCCGATACGGGGATGCACTCGCGGATCGTCGACTATATTTGAGCTCATCCCCAGCACTGGAAGGCCGAGGCGCTGCAGCAATACGGTGCCCAGAATGCTGCTGCCGAAATGCCCAGTAAGAAAAACCACCCGGGGATGCTCTTGCAGCAGCGCCAGCATACCATCAAGGCCTTCGTAACTGACCGGCCATTGCGAAATGTCACGCCCGATGATCATGCAGGCGGCCTCCCACTCCTCGATACTCTGCATCTGGTAGCGTTGCGCCACGGCTTGGGTCAGCGCCAAAGCGCCAGCTTCCGGCAAAAGCCGGCCCAATGTTTGTTGCGTTCGCCGGTAAAGGCTTTGGTCTTGGAAGGAAAGTTGCCGCCAGTCGCGTTTCAGCCAGGCATATAGCAACCCTCGCCAAGCGGCTAAGCATCGCCCCCAGGATAAAGGCAACCGCGCCAGCAAGGGCAACAACACACCGTAATCCCACGCGATCCATTGGCGCTGAATCCAGCTTAGGTGGCTCACAATTGCTCCCAAGTCCGTTGCAGCGCGACCACGCCTATTTCAAGGCCCGGTTGCGTCACTTCAAATTCAGAGCATCGGGCCGAATCGTAAATATGAATGGCCTGTTCACATAACAAAAAGACATTGACCATATAATGTCCGCGCAACAACTGAATGCTGGGAAACTTCACTTGAACGGTCGCGGCCCCCTGCGCATCGCGCACCAGACCGACCTTATCGTAATAATTGCAGCAACTGGTGATATTGTGCCCGCCCTTATCGGTAATGATTACCGCAACGCTAGGGCAAGGCAAATCGGGGCATGAGCTGAAGCTGACTTGCACGGCCAAAGTAGAGGCCATGCTGGCTAGCTTCAAAGTAGACGGTGCCTGGCCATCAGCCGTCACAACTACATGGTTGATTTGGGCTGACCCTGACGCAGGCGGTGGCGTCGAGAGGGTAAAGTCTATTGAATCGGCAGGGGGGGCGGCAGATTTAGGTTTGTCAATCTGATCTAAGAACTGGTTGTATCCCCGGCATACAATGGCCGCTTCGTCCAAGATCCTTATTTGACCGTTATCTAGCCATAATGCGCGCTGGCACAAAGCCTCAAGTTGGTAAATATTGTGCGAACAAAATAATATCGTGGTGCCGCGCGCTTTTAAATCAATAATGCGGTCAAACGATTTCCGCGCAAAAGCGCCATCCCCTACTGACAAGGCCTCATCAATCACCAAAATATCAGGCTCGACGCTGGTGGCGACGGCGAATGCCAAACGCACGTACATGCCGCTGGAATAAGTTTTGACCGGCTGGTCGATAAACTCGCGGATGCCGGAAAAATCCACGATCTCTTCGAAGCGCGCATCAATCTCTTTCCGGCTTAGCCCCATAATGGCCGCGCTCATAAATACGTTTTCGCGGCCAGTGAACTCAGGGTTAAATCCGGCGCCAAGTTCCAGTAGCGCGGCAACGCGCCCTCGGACAACGACTTCGCCTGAGGTTGGCGTCAATGTGCCGCAAATCAGTTGCAACAAGGTCGATTTGCCCGCACCATTGCGCCCGACAATGCCCATGACTTCGCCTTTGCCGATTTCAAAGCTGACATCGCGCAAGGCCCAAAATTCGCGGAAATACTGCCGTTTGCCGCGCCATAAAAACTGTTTTAAACGGTCATGCGGCTGCCCGTAAAGCTGGTAACACTTGCTTAAATGGTTGATGCTGATCGCGGCTGTGTTTTGTGCTAATTCAATTGGCTTCATCTTAGTTAATCGTTAAGCTGTCCCGGAAGCATTAATGCTTCCGGCAAGCTGTCCTGTTTATGTCCCATTCGCGTTATTGCATCTTGGCGCAAGCGATTGAACGTGTCCATCAGCATTAAGCTGTATTCCTTTGCCAATTGGCGACGATTTCCAAGGTATGCAGAAAGCGCACTGCTGGTAAGGCCAAGGTTGCATTCATAATCTTAATTCCTGTTATCGCCGCGTGTTCATGTATGGCTTGGCGTGGGGCTTGAAGGATCAAGCACCAGCACATCAATAGGCTGGTCACCGATGCGTAATTGCAGTTTGGCAGTGAGCTGCAGGGTTTTACATGCAATCTCTGAGGTAACTGAGGGCAGTTAAATCAGCAGGTCAACAATATCGCCGCCTCGTGCGTCATCATTTATTCTCGAACCAAACACTTTTACCGTGGCTTCAGCGCCGAAAATTTCTTGGGCTGTTTCCCGGACTATAGTTTGGGTATGTGGCGAAAGTCCCATTTTAAGTGTCCTTTGCGGCCAACCAGGCTCACAGCACATCGGCAAACCCTTTTCTGGTTTTCTCAAACCAAAACAGCCCTAACCACGCAATAACAATGGACACGGCGCTATAAATGCCGAGTTGGCTCCAGTCCGGTTGTTTGCCCCAAAGTAAAATATTGCGCACTTGCTCGACAACAAACGTGATGGGGTTCAAAAACAGGTAAGCGCCCACGCTTTCCGGCAAGGCGCTCAATGGGTAAAAAATGGGGCTCATGAACATCAGCACGGTGATTACCATGCCGACCAGTTGCCCCATGTCGCGGATAAAAACGCCGAGCGATGCCAGCAGCCAGGACAAGCCCATAATCAGCAACAAAAACGGCAGCAACACAAGGGGCAACCACAGTATCGTCCAAAAAAAACCGTGGCCAACAAGGGCCAAAAACACCAGCAACACCGCCAAACTGATGCAGGTATGGAACAAGGCGGAACCGAGCGCCACCCAAGGCAGTATTTCAAGCGGGAAGATAACCTTTTTGACATAATTGACATTGCCCAAAATCAGCCCCGGCGCCCGGCCAATACATTCGGCAAACAGGTTAAAGACAATCAACCCTGCAAACAATACCAGCGCAAACTCGTATTTATCGACATCACCTTGCCCCCAACGCGCCTTGAACACAAAACCAAAGACGAAGGTGTAAACCGCCAGCATCAGCACGGGATTGACGAACGACCATAACAGCCCCAGAAATGAACCCCGGTAGCGGCCGATCACTTCACGTTTGACCATTTGCAGGATGAGGGGGTAATTGCTCAGTAGGCTGAGGAATACATTGAAAAAACGGAATGATGTCGAAGTCAAAATATCGGAAAGAATCTACGGGGGACTAAACTTCCATTATCGCAGATAAAAAAGCGGCACGACAATTGTTTTGTCGCAAAATCAGCCTGCGCCTATCGCTTGCAAGCCGCATTATTCAGTTTGTTCGCCGCTCGCGACATGGCTTAAATAATGGATGTCCTTAATCTCCAGGTTATTGCCGTTGCGCGCAATCACGCCGTTAGTTTGTAATTTTTGAAACACGCGGGTGACGGTTTCGCGGGTGACGTTAATCATAATGGCAATCTCCTGATGTGTCGGCGCCAGCACAATAACCTGCTCCCCAGAAGGCGTTTTTATCGTTAACCGGATCAATTGTGCGCAGACCCGTTGCAGCGGCGAAGGCATGGTCAATAATGTCCGTTGCGTGAGTGCTTCACGCAAACGCCGCGCCAGCCGGGCATTGATTAGCGCGGCCACTTGCGGCACTTCGTTGACCAGCTGCAAAATAATTTTGGCGGGCACGGTCACAAACCGCGACGGCACGAGGGAGATGACCATCTCGTGCGTAGGCAGCTGGTCAACCACAGCAAGCTCGCCGAAAAAATCGTTCGGTTCGACAAAATAAAGCCCGGCTTCGCGCCCGTCCAGGGTAATGTCAACCCCTTGCAGCCTGCCATCGAGCAACAGGCCTAGTGAGTGGGCGAGTTGGTTTTTTTCCATGACCACTTTACGCCGGGGCACTTCGACCAGTTGTGCGTATTGGCTAAGTTGGCGAATAACCTCAGCTGGAAGCGGCTTGAACAGGTCAAACTGCTTGAGCAGCAGCGGGTCAATGGCCATAAGGAAACAAAAAATTTCTCAAAAACAAACGTGTCCTATCTGTAGCATTTAGAATTTTTTAGGGGATAAAGTCCGGCGCTGAACCTGAATGCTTGGTTCTGTTTTTATTATAGGGTAGCCAGCGTTTGGCTGTCATCATTTTGCTGTTTTTGGGGGGCAGATAAAAAACCTTATCCAGGATATTGAAAAAAGGTTATATCTCGAAAATGGCTGATGTGTGTGATTCTAGGCACAGCGTAAACGTATGGATAAGGTAATATGCAGCCACTTAAATGAAATTGCGCCCATACAGGAACAATAATGAACACTTCAATAAAAGTAAGTTGCTTCAACGCGCTTGATGCCCCCAAGAGGCGGTGGCGCGACATAACGGTGGCCGTCTTGCTGGTATTGTTTGCCGCCCCGCAATTACGTGCTAATGAACAAAATCAACCGGATAAGGCGGGGCACGTCACGCTGGTTATCGGCCAGGCGATAACGCACAACAAAAAAGGTGAACGGCATGCCCTGAAACGCGGCGACTCGGTTTATGTTGAGGACATTATCGAAACCGCCGCCGGCGGCCACCTGCATTTGCGCTTTATCGATGATGGCACGGTCAGCCTGCGGCCTAATAGCCGTTTAAGCATTGAGCTTTATCGTTACGACAGGGTGAACCCTAACAACAGCGCGATCCGTTTCAATCTGGAAACAGGTGTTATCCGCAGCATTTCCGGAAAAGCCACCGAAGCCGCACATGACCGCTTCCGTCTGAACACCCCCATTACCGCGATTGGCGTTTTGGGCACTGATTTTGTCGTACGCGCTGAACCGGAAAAAATGTGGGCCGGCGTCTATTCGGGCGCGATTGCCATCGCCCCGCTCAATGCGCAGTGTTCGGCTAATGGCCTTGGCGTCTGCGCCGGGGCGACGCATTTGTCGGAAAATATGGGCAGTGTCATGCTTGAATTCAGCGGCGGCAGAATCAGGGAAAAAATTGTACCGCGTGACTCGACGATCCTGCCTGAGGCGAGCCCCGACCATACTGATAGCGAGAAACCGAATCAATCCGCAGCGCCAATGACAGCACCGACGCGCACAGCCGGACTTGAACGTGGCGGTAAAAGCGACGGCGCTTCAAATGCCGCGTCAGGGCGCATGACCGTTGCAGAAATGAAAGCGATTGACGTTGCCACGCGCTTGGATATACCCGGCAAGCAGTTACCCCCCCCGATACCGCCCGCACCCTTTACATGGGCGCGCTGGGGCGGGCAATGGGCAGGCGATACTATGAGCCAACCTTACGGCGAGGCGCGGGAAGGCAAACAAGTGACGGTCGGCAACAGCCATTTTGCCTTATTTCGCACACCCACCGCATCGTCCGAATTGCAACCCCAGACTGGCGCTTACGACTTTAAATTAAGCCAAGGCCAGGTTCATTTTGTCAACAATGGCCCCGCGTGGCAGAAAGATAAAATTACCCCCGCCAACCTGGATGCGGGGGCGCTGCATGTCGATTTCGCCCAGCGGCAATTCAATACTCAGTTGGAAATGAGCAATCTCAATCAAGAATCCGCGATCCTTAATGTGTCCGGCCCCATTCGCGACAATGGCGTTTTCACTGCACAAAATGCAGCCGGAAAAGTGGCGGGGGCGCTATCGGCAGAAGGCGGGTATGCCGGCATGTTTTTCGAGCGCGAGATTCAGTCGGGCACTTTCCACGGACTGACGGATTGGGTCAAACACTAATGCCATCGGAAACTTTACTCAAAAATCGCCTCACGCCGTTTGTACTGGCAGCAACACTGACATTAACCGTCAGTGTGTTTTGGGCGGAGCCTTTTTCCAATATTGAGGCTGTGGTCGGCGACCAACTCTGGCAACTGATCGATAGCGGCAGTCCGGTTAACCGGGAACGGCGTGTTGTTGTCATCGATATTGATGAAGCCAGCATCGCCCAATACGGTGCATGGCCGTGGCCGCGTGAGCGTACCGCAACCCTGTTAAAAAACCTGGCCGACCACGGCGTGGCGCAACGCATTGTCGATATTACCTTCCCCGATGCCAAACCGGGCGACGACCAACTGGCGGCAGAATTGCTGAAAACGCCGACCATCCTGGCGCAAGTATTGGCCGTCAATGCCGACCATCCCGTAAACCGGGGCCAGCTGCAAGGCGCGTTGTCTAATGATGTATGCCCCGGACAATTTCCTGAAGCTAACGGTATCATCGCCAACGCGCCGCATCTTCGCGCCGCCAGCGCCGGGCACATTACCCCGCAAATTGCAGCAGATGGCGTTATCCGGCAGTTGTCGGCCATTATCTGTTACCAAAACAAAGCCTATGTCACCCTAGCCTTAGCCGCGATAGCCGAAGGTGCGGGTCTGGCGCCTGATTTTAGTATTACCCCCGGCAGCCGATGGCTGCAGCCAATGGCTGTACTACGTCACCCAGGACTGCCCGGATTTTCGGTGCCCATCAGCCAACAAGGCGACATCCTCTTGCCTTGGTGGATGTCACGCGCCGCCATTATTTCCTTGTCCGCTAAAGACGTCATGGAAGGCAACGTACCGGCCGGATACCTGAAAGGCGCTTGGGCGTTAGTGGGCGCCACCGCGTTCAGCATAGGCGACACCATTTCGACGCCGCAGGCGGGGACAGCCAGCGGCGTTGAAGTCCATGCGCAACTGTTGACCGCGCTGTTAGATGGTCGCATACCCTATCAGCCGCGTGGCACAATTTTTCTGCAAATCGGCTGGATGGCACTGTCGGCTCTGCTGTTGCTGGGTGCCAGCTATTTTCGCGGCGGCGTGTCGCACGTCTACGGCCCACTATTAAGCGGCCTGCTGTTGCTGGCCGCAAGTGCTACGCTGCACGTCAGTCTGCTCTGGGCTTTTAGCCTCTGGCAGCCGTGGATGGCATCGGCATTTTTTATACTGTCCCTCGCCACCCTCATCACTACCCAAGGCTACCTGAGCAGCCGCGCCGAAGGCGACCTGCTGTACCGCAACCTGTCCAGCTATCTGCCCGCCCATGTCGCCAAGCAGATTGCCCAGCAAGAACCGGGCAGCACACTGAATGCGCACCATGAACAAGTCATTGTCCTGTATGCGGATTTAAGGAATTTCTCGGCTTGGTGCGACCAATTGCCGGCAGAACAGGCGGGCGCGTTACTGCATAACTTCTACACCTTCACCAGCAAAATTATCCACCAGCAAGGCGGCGTTGTTGAAGAATATGTCGGCGATGCGGTCATGGGGGTTTGGCGTGGTAGCAATAACGATTTACGGCCGCTCAATGCTGCCAAAAGCATGGTCTCGACTGGCGAGCAGCTGTTTGGTGCCGAAACCAACATCAATACTTTGCCGCCGTTAGCGGTCGGCATCGGTATTGAACAGGGCGAGGTGTTAGTCGGCGCATTTGGCCCTGCCCGGCGTCGGGTACACACCTTGTTAGGCAGAACAGTAACGACGGCAATCCGCCTGCAGGCTATGACCGGCGAACTGTCGCAACCCATCGTCTGCGGCGAAAATGTCGCCCAATCCTGGAAAGGGCAGGTCAATATCATCTCGCTAGGCAACTTTCTGTTACAAGACCGGCGGCAGCCGACCGAGCTGTTCGTGCCGGCAATCGAGCGCCGCCAAGTGAATTCGCCGTCTGTAAATCCCCTACAAACGGAGTTGACGGTAGATATCGGGTGAATTTCAATGTAGGCGTTTGCATTCCTTTTGGTAAATTGGGGGCTAATAAGGATTTATCTCGGCACATCTTCCCCGGCTTTTTTTTGCCCAAAAAAACGGGCGGGCGTTTATATTGCACATGGCAAATGGCCGTCCTGGCGCTCATCTTTGCTGCCGGCACACCGGCAAACGCCTGCGACCTAACCTGCCTTGAGCAAATTGACGCACAGGTGCGCCAGGCAGCCGCACTTAATGCGGACAAACGCTACACTGAAGCGGCGGATCTGCTGGAACGCCTGTTAATGCAATACCCGGATGCCGAAGACGCCGTGCAACAATACAGCCGTGCGCTGGCAGGGCTGGAAAGCCTGGCGGGCATCCAGCCCCCACAGCAAACAGGGCAAACCGAACAAATCAATACAAGCAGCCCACACGACTGGCAAATCAGCGGCGACCTGCAAATACGCGGCGGCTACAGCAGCAACTTAAACCAAGCGCCCACCCAGCCAAGCATCCAGCTGACCCTGCCCGACCAGACCGTCACCCTCGAACTGCAGCAGCAATTCCAGAAACAAGCCGGATTTGGCATTGAAACACAGCTGAGTGCAAACGCAGGGCGTCTGCTTACAGACAAGCTGCAATGGCAAATAAGGGGCGAGCTTTTTAACCGGGAAACGGATTACAGCGGTTACGCAGACTATCAAGGCGCCAACCTGCTCAGCACACTGATGCGGCAATGGGACAACGGCGCCGAAACCGGCGCCGCACTAGGGTTTAACGCGCTGCATTATGGCGGCGACGTTTACCTGTACACGACCCAAATGATGCTGCGCCATGTCGGGAAAAAAGGCGCTTACTGCAAGCCCCAGACAGGGCTTGATTTGTTATGGCAAAGACAGCACCAAAACCCGCTGCTTGACAGCCGCTACACCGGGCTGATGGTCGGCGCCCTCTGCGATACCGGCCTCGGCTTTTATAGCGCCGCTGTCAACGCCGGATGGGATTGGGCCGACAGCCAACGGCCCGGCGGCGACCAGCAGCGTACCCGGCTGGAAATGCTCGGTATCTGGACGACCGACGCCCTCATCAAGAATAGCTTTGTCAAAGCCCATACCGATTTCCTGTACAGCAGCGACATGCAATCTTACAGCGCCTGGCTGGGTAACGGCGCCGCAAGATACATAAGCCGGGTCGGACTAGGCCTGGATTATGACTGGCCGTTGGCAGCAATAGCCGATAATTGGCGGGGAACGGCCAGTGTAAGATGGCAAAATCAGAACAGCAACATCAGCCTGTTTGAAACCGACACGCTGGAAGGCTGGCTAGGCGTCAGGATAGTTTGGTAACGCCCGCAGTTTTCAGGCGGATTTCGGTAAAATTGCACACCCGGACATCACTTCAGTAAAGCCTGTTTTTTCTGCCGCGCACGTTCGGTTTTTTCAGCCTCTTCTTGTTGTTTACGCAAACAACGGGCATCGTAACGGCGTTTGGCCTGTGCGGATTTTTGCCCCCGGCCTATGCCGACAATAGGGGGCGGTATCGGCTGCATGACAATGCAATCGACTGGGCAAGGCGCAATGCACAATTCACAACCGGTACACTCCGAAGCGATAACTGTGTGCATGAATTTTGCCGCGCCCAATATCGCATCGACCGGACAAGCGGCAATACATTTAACGCAGCCGATACAGTCCTGTTCAATAATAAAGGCAACATGGACGGGTTTGTGGGTGCCGTATCCGGTATTCAGCGGCTTGAAAGGGATGCCCAATAAATCGGCCAGATCGCGTATGCCGTCATCGCCACCGGGCGGACACTGGTTGATGTCCGCCGCGCCCGAAGCGATAGCCTCGGCGTAAGGGCGGCAGCCCCGGAAGCTGCATTGGCCGCATTGGGTCTGCGGCAATAAGGCGTTGATTGCGTCGATTAATGGAGGGGGTGCAGGTGTGGCGGGCATGTTTTGTGTAGTGGAAAAAATAGCGGGCTGTGTCCACAAGCCACAAAAGCCGCAAAAATGTACTGTTTTTTCGTGGCTTTTGTGTCTTTCGTGGGCAATCAGGAAATCCGGTTAAGGCATTACTTTTATTCGGCAACCGGTTTGTCGGAATTGAGCGCATTCCAGCCGATGACAATCCGGTATATCAGCAACATCAAGGTTGCGATCAGGATAAAAATACCGATGCCGAATTCAAAGGTCAAGCCGGACAATGCCGTTCCGGCCAGTGTTATCCATACCGTTTTAATCTGCCAGTCGAAGTGGGATTCGAGCCAGGTTCCCCTTACATCATTGCGTTTGACGAAGTTGATAATGACACCGATCAGCAACGGCAATCCGGCAAATGCAAAAGCCAAGACCTGGCATAAATATACGATTGCGGCCAATCTTTTCAATGGGCGCAATGTTTCATCATCAATTGTGTGGGTTGTAGCCTCATTCATAATGCACCTGCCTTGTTGATTTGCTGTGATGGCAACCCGCGAAGCTGCGCGGCGTTTACGTTAAATATAATCCGAATCGCCGGCAAAGCAACTGCCGGCAAGCTCATTTTATGCTTAAAATCCAAACGCGGACAAGCCGGGATGGTCATCGGGCCGTGGCCCTTGTGGCCAATGAAATTTCCGCTCCGTTTCGGCAATCGGCAAATCGTTGATGCTGGCATGGCGCTGCTTCATCAAACCATTTTGGTCGAATTCCCAATTTTCATTGCCGTAGGAACGGAACCAGTTGCCGGAAGCATCATGCCATTCATAGGCAAAACGGACGGCAATACGTGCCTCGTGAAAAGCCCATAACTCTTTTATCAGGCGGTAGTCCAGTTCCTTGGCCCATTTTTGTTGCAAAAACTGCACAATCCGCTCGCGGCCACTAAAAAATTCGGCGCGGTTACGCCATTGGCTGTCAACGCTGTAAGCCAGCGCTATTTTTTCCGGGTCATGGGTGTTCCAGGCATTTTCAGCGGCGCGCACTTTTTGCGCCGCCGTTTCGGCAGTGAAGGGCGGCAACGGTGGGCGGCTATTTTCAGTCATGTTCAATCCTCGTTTATTGTTATCGGCGGATGAAATGTAGTGCCTGGCCGCTGTTATTGCAACACAAATTTAAGCCCGATTAACATCAGGATAGCCGCCAAAATCGGCCTTAAAAACCGTTCAGGGATTTTGGCGCTCAGGTGGCTGCCCACCCATATACCCGGCAACGAGCCGAGCAACAGGCTGACCAATAACACCAAATCGACATTACCCAAACCGAGATGGCCAAGCCCTGCAACGGCAGTCAGCGGAATGGCGTGGGCCAAATCAGTGCCGACAATTTTCAGCGTGGTCATTCTCGGATAAAGGAACAACAGCGCAACCGTACCCAGTGCCCCTGCGCCCACCGACGACAGCGTCACCAATACGCCCAGCACCGCGCCAATCAGGACGGTGGCGGGAATTTGCAGATGCTTGAAACGCCCGGCGTTTTCGGGGTTGCTGTGTTCGTCATCAATCGGTTTAAGTTTTGCCGCACGGCTTAACAGGACGCTGCGCACGATCAGCGAAGATGCCGTCAGCAGCAAGGCAATACCGAGTGTAAAGGTAATGGCTCCGGAAGTTTCCTTGCCGATTGACGCCAAATGCCTCAGCGCAAACAACGTCCCCAGGGCAAAGGGAATGCTGCCCAGCGCCAGCCAGCCGACGATTTTCCAATCGACCGAACTATGTTTGTTGTGATGCACCCAGACGCCGCCGGTCTTGGTGATGGCGGCGAACAGCAGGTCAGTCCCTACCGCGACGGCAGGCTTGAAGCCGAACAGAAAAACCAGCAATGGCGTCATCAGTGAACCGCCGCCGACGCCGGTCAGTCCGACCAATATGCCTACGAAAAAGCCGGAAACTGTAAATCCCCAATTCATAAAAAACTGCCCTTGTTATCATGCGTTTAAAAAGCCGTGCATTATAACAGGCGGACAGTGGCGAGTAAGGTATCAAAACTGTAGGCCGGCAATTTTCGCTGTCCGGTATGCAAGCAATATTATTGTGAAAGCAGCCATGGCCTCACGGCTTTCATGGCCGTTAGATGGGGGTGGCCAAAATGTACAAATAAATGCGCATGCTAAATGTGCATTTTTGTCATGGCCAACAGAAATGTTGATTTTAAATAAAATACACCTATAGTTGCCAAACAAAAAACCATCCACCTTTAGCGAGCTTACTATGCAACATTTTCGTCTTTCTTTTATTGTCACTGCGGTCTGCTTAGTGGCTGCATTCTATTGGGGCGGAATAATGGGCGTTTTTATCGCCTCTATTCTGGGTGTCCTCGAAGTCAGCCTGTCATTTGATAATGCCGTGGTCAACGCCTCCATACTCAAGCGCATGGATGAGCGTTGGCAGCAGTATTTTTTGACGTGGGGCATTTTGGTTGCCGTTTTCGGTATGCGCTTGCTGTTCCCTATTTTGATTGTGGCGGCGGCCACCGGTATCGGCTTTTTCGGCGTGACCGAAATGGCGTTAAACGATCCTGACACATACGCCAAACATTTAACCGAATCGCATGTACAAATCGCGGCTTTTGGCGGCATGTTTCTGTTGATGGTGTTTTATTCGTTCATCTTCGATGAAAACCGCGAATTGCATTGGCTCGGCTACATCGAAGAAAAAATGGCGTCGTTCGGCAAGCTAGAAGCGATTGAAATCATCATGGCTTTAGGGCCGCTGTTAATCATACAAAACTTCCTGCCTGAGGAAATTCGGCTGGACGCACTGGTTGCCGGTGTCTCTGGCGTCATATTATTTGTGATCGTCGATAGTTTGTCCGCCTTGTTTGAAGATGAAGAAGAGGGCGAACAGGTTGTTGCGGTGCTGAAAAAAAGCGGCATGATGAGCTTTGTTTATCTTGAAGTCTTGGACGCCTCGTTTTCATTCGACGGCGTGATCGGCGCGTTTGCGATTACTCAGGATGTGGTGATCATCATGCTGGGTCTAGCTATCGGCGCGATGTTTGTGCGGAGCATGACAGTATTTTTGGTGCGTCGCGGCACCTTGGATGAATATGTATTCTTGGAGCATGGCGCGCATTATGCGATTGGCGTGTTGGCGGGCATTATGCTAATCAGCATGACCCATCATATCCCCGAGATTGTTACCGGCCTAGCGGGCGCAATCTTTATCGGGTTGTCGGTTTATTCATCGATACTTTATAAGCAACAGGGCGGTTGAGGTCTTATTATCGCTCCCGTCGCGACGTCTACGTCGCGGCTGGAAATAATAAGCAGCTTGTTAATTGCTTTTTAATCGCATAGCATTCGCCCCATGTTGACATCCCTCCGCAAATTCACCGTTATTTTTCTGGCTATCGTGCAATTGATTGCACCGCTAGTCCATGCGCATACCGGCGAGAAAAGTTCAGGCCTGGGGCTGCATGTGCCTGGCCTTGAAATGTATGGCGCGGAACATGATGTGTTGACGGTTCAGGTGCAAAGCCATGATTTTGGCATTGACGGTATGCTGATTGGTATTGATGCCGGCATCGAAGACACCTATGTGAATGCCGTTTCGGATAACAGCCTTTATTTGCATCAACAGGCACCGGTCGTCAACACCTTAATGTCCCCTTTTGACATTAACTTTTCACCGCAATCGCAGCAGTTTTTCGGTCGCTTGCTGATCCCCTCGCTTTCCCCTCGCGCACCCCCTGCCCGCTAATTTCAACGCCTATTCGGGTTCCACTCAGGAACTTTTTGTTGATTTTATTGATAGCGCGGCACTTACGCCGCATTGAGCTTGTCCTATGTTTTCCCTGAATTTTTTCAGTGCCTCTAGCTTGGTTTATGTATTGGCCACGGCGCTGAGCGTTGCCGATTCGCACCCTATTGTCGAACATCACGACCCGATTACCCCCGATGCCAGCTTGAATCTAGCCAAGGTGGTTGAACTGACGCTGGAAAAATACCCTGACAGCCGTTGGCTGAATGCGCTGGAACAAGAAGCGGCGGCACTGGCGCAACGCGGCAATAGCTGGACAGCGGGCGCTGCGCAAGCGGGGCTTAGTTTTGAGGAAGCCACCAGCGGCACGTTGCATTACCTGAATGCCTCGGTGCAAGTGCCGTTATGGAATATAGGCCAGCGCGGTGCCGAACAACAAACGGCACAACTGGCGGAAACCAGCGCGCAGTCGCAGGCGGCAGCGGTTAAATTACGGGTCGCCGGCTTGGTTAGGGCGGCGCTGTGGGATATGGCGCTGGCCAATATCAGTTACGATCAGGCCAAAATCGAGTTGGACATTACCGATCAGTTGCTGGCAAAAGTGCAGCGGCGGGTTGATCTGGGTGATTTGCCCCGGGCCGACTTTTTACTGGCGAAAACCGAGTCCTTGCAAAAACGCTCGGTGGTCACGCTGGCCGAAGCCGAATTAATGCACACGCGCAAACGCTATGCCAGCATCACCCAAATGACCAAAATCCCTGCCGATTTTCACGAGCCGTTGGCAGCACTCACCGAAATTGCGCAAAATCATCCGGCCTTGGTGGCGATTAACAGCCAAATTCAGCGCAAACAGGCGGAACTCAATGCCGTTAAATTGGTCGGTTCCGGCCAGACTAATATCGCTGTCGGCGTTAACAGCGACCGGGGCAATAACGATGAACGCAGTAACTACACCGAAAGTTTCAGTGTCGGCGTCACCGTCCCGTTTGGCGGTAGCGCGCATCTGGCGCCGCAAGTGGCCGCCGTCAATGTCGAATTAAACAGGCTGATAGCCGAACGCGAACACATGAACCGCGATTTGGAACAGGCGCACCACGAGGCCGAACACAGTTTGGAGGTCAATCGCGCCGAACTGGGCATTGCCAACGAGTTGCAACAGGTGGCACAGGCGCATTTGAAAATGACCGAGTTGAGTTTTTCGGTCGGTGAAATCAACCTGATGGATTTATTGAAAATCCAGTCCAGAACCCAGCAGGCGGTATTAAACGCCAAGCAGCGGGAGATCATGCTGCAGCGCGATATAGCGCTGTATAACCAAGCCGTAGGAGTTGCGCCATGAGAGCCGTTATTATCCTTTTGTTGCTGTTGAGCCTAAACAGCTACGCCAGTGAAAGTACCATTCAAATTTCCCCAGAACACAGCGCCAATCTGGGCGTCAAACTCGGCAAACTGGAACCCGCCACGCAAATTCCGCTGTTGTCGGCACCGGCCAAAGTCGTGGTGCCGCCGACACAGGAATATGTTGTCAGTGCCGCACAAACCGGCGTCATCGAACAATTGATCGTGGCCGTCGGCGATAAGGTCGCTAAAGGTCAGTTGTTGGCGCAACTGAACAGCCCGGAATTATTGACCCTACAGCGCGAGTATCTGAAAGCCGTCAGTACCTTGCAACTGGCCGAAGCGACTTTTCAACGCGATAAAAAACTGATTGAAGAAGGCGTTATTGCCGACCGCCGTTGGCAGGAAACGCGCGTCGAATACCAGTCTTTGGGCTCCGAAGCGAATGAACAAAAGCAGCTGCTGGAAATGGCCGGTATGAGCGCTAATGAAATCCGGCAACTGGCGAAAACCCATAAACTGACCCGTCAACTTAATGTTTATGCGCCGATAACCGGCGTGGTGATGGAGCGTTTGGCCGTCGCCGGCACCCGTATCGACATGATGGCGCCGTTGTACCGCATCGCCAATCTGGATGAATTGTGGCTGGAAATCGCCATTCCGCAGGAACGCATGGACAGCGTGAAGCTGGGCAATCGGGTCGAAGTTGAAAATACAAAGGTCAGTGCAAGCATCACCTTACTGGGGCAAAGCGTCAATCCGGAAAACCAGACCGTGCTGGCCAGAGCCGTGGTCGCAAAACAACGCGGTAACACAGTGCTGCGCCCCGGACAGCGGCTTAACACCCGCATTATCCAGTCCAGTCGGCAAGCGGCGTTTAAAATCCCCAATGCAGCCATCGCCCAAAATGAAGGCCGTGCGTTTATTTTTATCCGCACTGAGCAAGGCTTTGTGGTGACGCCGATTACCGTGGTCGGCAAACAGGGTGACGAATCGATTATTAGCGGCGCATTAAGCGGCACTGAAGACATCGCCGTTCAAGGCGCGGTGGCGCTCAAAGCCAACTGGTTAGGTTTGGGCGGTGACGAATGATGTCCCGGCTGATTAGCTTTGCCTTAGGCCAGCGACTGCTGATGCTGTTGCTGGTCGCGCTGCTTGCGGGCGGCGGCTATTATGCGTTTAAACATATCCCGATTGACGCCTTTCCCGAAGTGTCGCCGACTCAGGTCAAGATTATCGTCAAGGCTCCCGGCATGACCCCGGAAGAAGTTGAAGCCCGTATCACCGCGCCGATTGAGGTCGAGCTGCTGGGCATTCCGCATCAAACCCTATTGCGCTCCATCGCCAAATACGCGCTGACCGACATTACTGTCGATTTTGAAGAAGGCACCGATATTTACTGGGCGCGCCAGCAAATTGCCGAACGCCTGAATACGCTGTGGGGCGATTTGCCGGGCGGCATTGAAGGCGGCATTGCGCCGATGACCACGCCGCTGGGCGAGATGTTCATGTTCACCGTCGAAGGCGGCGGTTTATCGTTAATGGAACGCCGAAGCCTGTTGGATTGGGTGATACGGCCTGCTTTGCGCACCGTGCCCGGCGTTGCCGATGTCAACTCATTGGGCGGCATGGTCAGAAGTTTTGAGGTCATTCCCGACAATACCCGCTTGTCAGCGCGTGGCATCAGCATCGCCCAATTAAGCGCCGCCTTGCAAAATAACAACCGCAACGACGGCGCCGGACGCATCACTGACGGCGAAGAAGCGCTGATCGTCCGCGCTGAAGGCCGTATCCTTACCTTGGACGATGTTGGCCTTATCGTGGTCGATAACAAAAACGGCACGCCCATTACGGTCAGTGATGTCGCCACCATCAAAATCGGCGCGTTGACCCGCTACGGCGCGGTCAGCAAGAATGGCGAAGGTGAAGCCGTGACCGGCTTGGTGCTGAGTTTGCGCGGCGCCAATGCCCGCCAGACCATTGCCGGTATCGAGAAAAAACTGGCCGAAATCAGCCCCGGTTTTCCCAAAGGTGTTGAAACCAAGGTTTTCTACAATCGCGGCAATCTGGTCGATAAAGCGGTCGATACCGTGTTACATGCCTTGCTCGAAGCCATTGCGCTGGTTGTGGTGCTGCTGCTGTTATTTCTGGGCAATTTGCGCGCCGCGTTGGTCGTGGCTTTGGCCTTGCCGCTGGCGGCCGCGTTTACTTTTATTTTGATGTACAACATGGGCATGTCGGCCAATTTGATGAGCTTAGGCGGCCTTGCCATTGCTATCGGCATGTTGGTCGATGCCGCCGTGGTGGTGGTGGAAAACATGATTACGCATCTGGCGCACGTCGAAAAAACCCAACGCCTGCCGCGCTTGCATGTACTTTATCGCGCCACCCGCGAAGTTGCGGTGCCGGTGGTGTCGGGCATTTTAATCATCATCATCGTGTTTTTGCCGCTTTTAACCTTGCAGGGTTTGGAAGGCAAATTATTCACCCCGGTGGCGCTGACCATTGTCTTTGCGCTCAGCGGTTCGCTGGTGTTGTCGCTAACCGTGATTCCGGTGATCGCGTCGTATCTATTAAAAGACGTGTCGCACGAAGAACCCTGGCTGCCCCGGCAATTACAAAAATTGTATCAGCCCGCCTTGGTCTGGTGTCTGTTTAACAGCAAAAAAGTGTTTGTCGGCGCCGGCGCTTTATTGGCGGTCACCGCCTTGGTGTTTAGCCAAATCGGCAGTACCTTTATGCCAACCTTGGATGAAGGCGACATTATTGTGCAGCTGGAAAAACTGCCGTCGATTACGCTGGAACAGTCGGTTGCGCTGGATATTCAGGTGCAAAAAAACCTGCTGAAAAATATCCCCGAAATCGTCGACATCGTCGCCCGCGTCGGTTCCGATGAACTGGGGCTTGACCCGATGAGCCTGAACGACACCGACACGTTTTTAATCCTGAAGCCTAAAAAAGAATGGCGCATGGACAGCAAAGAAAAACTGCTTGATGAAATCCGCACGGTGATGGCGCAAACGCCAGGCATTGCTTTTCAGTTTACCCAGCCCATTGAAATGCGCGTGTCGGAAATGCTCACCGGTACCCGTGGCGATGTCGCGGTTAAATTATTCGGCAGCGATTTGGCCGTGCTCAACGACAAAGCCCAGCACATTGCCGAGGTGTTAAAAGCTATTAACGGCGCTAGCGATGTGTTCGTCAAGCAAAATGACGGTATGCAGTTTTTGCAGCTAACCATCGACAAATCCGCCGCCGGGCGCCTGGGTTTGGACAGCGACAGCATCGAAACCTTGCTGCGCGCGCAGATTGAAGGCCTAAAACTGGGCGTGGTGCAAGAAGGCATCAAACGCACCCCGTTGATTTTGCGCGGCGACAGCAATACCGCGACCTTTGACAGCCTGCAAATTACCCTGCCTAATGGCGGCCATGTGCCTATCACCGCCATCGCCAAACTAGACAAAGTCGAAGGCGTGGTGTCGGTCGGCCGGGAACACGGCCAGCGTTTTGTCGTCATCACCAGCAACGTGCTAAACCGCGATTTGGTCAGTTTTGTCGATGAGGCGCGCGCCGCCGTTGCGGAAAAAATCGACTTGCCGATTGGCTATACCGTCGAATTCGGCGGCCAGTTTGAAAACCAGCAACGTGCGGCGGCGACCTTGTCGCTGGTGGTTCCGGTCTCGTTAGGCCTGATTTTTTTACTGTTGTTTTCAACCTTCGGCTCAGTGCGTCAGGCGGTGCTGGTGTTGTCCAACATCCCGCTGGCAATGGTCGGCGGCGTTTTCGCCCTAGGCTTATCCGGCGAGTATTTATCAGTACCGGCCTCGGTCGGCTTTATCGCCTTGCTGGGCATTGCCGTACTCAATGGCGTGGTCATGGTCAGTTATTTTAACCAACTGCTGGCCACCGGTATGGACGTGCTGAAAGTGGTGCAACTCGGCTCGTCGCGGCGTTTGCGCCCGGTGCTGATGACCGCCGGTATCGCCGCTTTCGGTTTAATCCCGCTATTATTCGCCACCGGGCCGGGTTCTGAAATTCAGCGTCCTTTGGCTATCGTGGTGATTGGCGGGCTGGTCTCATCGACTTTTTTAACCCTGTTTTTATTGCCGATTTTATTTAGATTGTTCGGACTGCCACCGGAGGCAAAATAATGCCCAACCAAGAATATTTAATCACCCTCAATGTACCGCTAAGCCTTGAAGAAGCACTGGTCGATTGTCTGTTGACGCTGGAATCGGAACACGGTTTTAGCAGTTTTCCGGTCAACGCCCACGATCACCGGAACGAAGGCTTGTCGCTGGCTGAGCAAGTGACCGGACGGCAGCAAAAAATGCGTTTTCAAATGTACCTGCCGGAACCGGCATTGGAACCTTTGTTGACACAGCTGAGAGCCGATTTTTCCGGTTCGGGCATTAGGTATTGGGTGTTGCCGGTCATCGAAAATGGGGTTATTTAGCTAATGCCAGCCGCCATATTGCGTGGTCGGGTCGCCGCGCCAGCCTGTTGTCGTTTTGTTGGCGTCGGGCGTGTGTACTGTTTGTTCGGCAGCACGAACCATATTGGCATGGGTGTAACCGCCCATCGCCTTTGCGGCAGTGGCAATCGCGGTCGATAACGGATTAATCTCGTATTGGGTGATGCTGCTATGCACAACAGCGGCAAACAACTTTTCGTCGCCCGCTGCAGAAGAAAACGTCAGCACAATGGGCAACACGGTATTGGCAGGAATTTCCACGCGGTAATGCCCGTTATCGACGGCAACCTGGGCAATTAGCTGGCCGTTTTCAGCATTTGCCGTCACGGTGCCGGCTTTAACCAAGCCTTTGTCATTGCTGACCGTGCCCTCCAAGACCGTTGCCTGGGTGTATTTTTTGACCACGGCGGGGGCGGATGCAGCAGGTTTAGGGTCTTGTCCGCAAGCGGAAACCGCCAACGCGCCCAACAGTAAAGTCTTAGATAAAACGCTGCGTTTCATAAAAACCTCTCAATCAGTGATTTTGACCAGCCAGCCATCGTTGCCTTTGCATTTGCCTTCGGCGCTGACATTGATACGGACAAATTGGCCTTTTAAGGCGTCCGGCAGCAGGCCGCCCACGGAGTAACGCTGAGGGCTGAGTTCTGTCGCGCTAACGTCCAGCAGTTGGTCTTTAATGCTGACCTTAATGCTGGCAGGACTGGAAATGCCTGCAACCACAAAAGAAAAAGCCGCGCCCGGCAGAGCCTCTGATTTATCAGCCGGATTAAACTGGTTGAATTCCGGCTTTTTACAAGCCGATTGGCTGCTGCCGCTACCGTAAGCCCAACTTTGAGAGGACACGGCCATTAATATCAAGACGGGGAAAATGCGGGTTAATTTCATGACGAACCTCTGTGTGATTTATGCGGCGAATAAAAAAGGCACCCTAAAGATGCCTTTTAATGTCGGTTAATCGTAACTGTAATGTTTGCGCAAAGGCTTAACAACTTGCCAGTGGCTGTTTAGACCCTCAGGAAAAACCACCAAGTCGCCAGGAAGAATGCGTACCGGCTCACCGCCTTCAGGCGTCACCAGAATTTCACCGTCTAAAACGTAAGCTGTTTCTGTTTCGTCAAAGTCGATGCTGAATTCGGAGACTTCTTTCTCCCAAATGTCCCAGTTTGCAACGCCCAGTTCTTTTAGGCGCTCTTCGCTAGGATTGTGTTCAATTGTAATTTGCGGCATGAGTTTCCTACTTATCAAAATGATTAAAAAATTACGCGAACCCAATATTTCAAGGCTGGGCAGCGGCTAAAATTGTAACGACTCGCCCGTTAAAAAGATAGGCGGCAAAACTATCCCGCTACCGCCAGCACCTGTTTATTGATTTTTTTCACTTCGGGGCAATCAATACTAAACCGCTGCACCTGTTCGCCCAATTTCAACGCGGTCAGTTGGCCGCCCCACAGGCAGCCGGTGTCTATGGCGTAACAGTTGGGGCCTTCGTGATAGCCCAGCGCCGACCAGTGGCCGAAAATAATCCGCATATCGGCGCTTTTGCGCTTGGGCACGTCAAACCACGGCAGCAGGCTTTTGGGTTGGGAGCCTAGTGGCCCGCTATGGATAAAATCCAGCCGACCCTCGGCATCGCAATAGCGCATCCGGGTAAAACAATTGACGATAAAGCGTAAGCGTCCGAAGCCTTTCAAGTCGGACGACCAGATATTAGGTTTGTTGCCGTACATTTGCTTTAAAAAAGCCTGATAATCGGCGCTTCTTAACGCCTGTTCCGCCAATGCGGCCATTTTTTGGGTGCGTTTAAAATCCCATTGCGGCGGCAGGCCGGCATGAAGCAGGCAAAAATCATCGTTAAAATGGAACAGCGGCCGATGCCTTAGCCAATGGATTAACTCGTCACTGTCCGGCGCTTCAAGTATGGGCAGCAATGAATCCTTTTTACGCGCTATTTTGGGCGCGCAGGACGCCGCCAATAAATGCAGGTCATGATTGCCCAACACGGTGACGGCGGCATCGCCCAGCGATTTGACAAAGCGCAGGGTTTCCAGCGATTTGGGGCCACGGTTGACCAGGTCACCGGCAAACCAAAGTTGGTCGGACTGTTCGTTAAAAGCGATGGTGTCGAGCAGCCTTAATAATTCATCAAAACAGCCCTGAATATCGCCGATAGCATAAATAGACATCGCTTAATGCAGGGTTCGAGGAATGGATAAGGTAAACCTTGGCACATCGGCCAGGAAGTTGTCGCCGTCATCCGAGTGCATGGTGTAATCGCCTTGCATGGTGCCGACCGGCGTGGTGATCATAGCGCCGCTGGTGTAACGGAAGGACTCGCCGGGTTTAAGATAAGGCTGCTCACCGATAACGCCTTCGCCCCTGACTTCCTGGACTTGGCCATTGGAATCGGTGATGAGCCAATGCCGTTGTAGCAACTTTGCCGGCACTGCCCCGGCATTGGTAATCGTGACGGTATAGGCGAAGACATAACGATCATCGTCGGGGGACGATTGCGCCTCGATAAAAAGAGGGGTGGCTTCAACTATTATTTTGTTTTTTGGGTTCATTATTGGATCATATAGGTTATGTGTTGATTATTTCATCGTAACTTTTCCTTAAACGCAAGTAACTATTATCAGTATGAAATATAAAGTCTGTTTTTTAACCCTGCTGTTTGCCCTGTCCCACACCGCCTATGCGGAAGATGCCAACGCCTTGTTTGCTGCGGCAATGACCGGCAAGCTGGAACGGACCAGTGCCTTGCTGGCGCAAGGACTGGACGTGAACAGTAAAACTACCGGTGGCCGCACCGCACTGATGGCTGCAAGTTTTAACGGCAATATACGCATTGTCAGATTGCTGTTGGGCTATGGCGCCGATGTCAGTCTGGCTGATGATTTTGGCGTCACTGCGTTAATGGATGCCTTGGTTTTTGGCAAGGAAGACATTGTCAATTTGCTGATTGCCGCAGGCGCTGATGTCAATGCCGTGGACAAACAAAATGCGACCGTCATGGCGCGAGCGAAGAAAACCGGGCACGAGAAAATCGTTAAAATACTGGAAGCGGCCGGGGCAAAAGACGAGCAGGAAGTACCGATAGAAGAAGCGGGCAAAAAACCGGATGCCGCACCGGCTGGCAAAAAATAAAGCGGGGGCTAAATTTAACATGAAACCTTCCGAAGCATTTGACCGAAAACGGTTTGCTGTACGCCTTATCGCAAGCCATTTTAATGCCACTAACCTGCGTGTATTCGGTTCCGTATTGCACGGTAACGACCATGATGGCAGCGACCTGGATTTGCTGGTCGATACGTTGCCGGGTACGACGCTATTCGATCTGGGCGGCCTGCAAATTGAACTGGAAGATATGCTAGGTGTTCCAGTTGATCTATTAACGCCCGAGGATTTATCGCCAAAGTTCCGTGACCAAGTGCTTGCTGAAGCAAAGCCGGTATGAATAATAATCGCCTTGCCGATTATCTTGGTCACATGCTGGAAGCCGCCAAATTGGCGCATGGTTATATCGAAGGTATGGATAAAGACGATTTCCTTGCCGATACGCGAACTCAGCAAGCGGTCATTTTAAACCTGGTCATTATTGGCGAATCGGCTACTCAGTTACTGCAGAACTACGGCGATTTTCTTGAGCATTATCCCGATATACCGTGGAGAAATATGAAAGGTATGCGTAATCGTATCGCGCACGGATATTTCGATATTAATATTCAAGTGGTATGGGAAACGGTACGGATAGCGTTACCGCAATTACTAGACCGCTTACCTGACGTTATTGAAGATGCCCATGAAGCTGATTAATGTCCACTCCTACCGTTAAAAAAATAGCAGTCTAATTCACCGAACCGATTAAGGACAACACAGTGCATATTCACATCTTAGGTATTTGCGGCACATTTATGGGCGGGCTTGCCGTGATTGCCCGGCAATTGGGGCATCAGGTCAGCGGTTCCGATCAAAATGTGTATCCGCCGATGAGTACGCAACTGGAACAGCAAGGCATCATGCTGATGGAAGGCTATCGGGCGGAAAACCTGGACGGCAAACCGGATTTGGTGATTATTGGCAATGCGCTGTCGCGCGGCAATGCTGAAGTTGAGGCGGTGTTAAATCGGGGGTTGAACTATGTGTCCGGCCCGCAATGGCTGGCTGAGGCGGTGTTGCAAGGCAAATGGGTGCTGGGCGTTGCCGGGACACATGGCAAAACCACGACCACCAGTATGTTGAGCTGGATACTGGAGCATCAGGGTTTTAAGCCGGGCTTTTTGATTGGCGGCATCCCGCTTAATTTCGGCATTTCGGCGCGTTTGGGTGAATCCGATTTTTTTGTCATTGAAGCCGATGAGTACGATTCGGCGTTTTTCGACAAGCGCTCAAAGTTTGTCCATTACCGTCCTAGAACCGCCATTTTGAATAATCTGGAATACGACCATGCCGATATTTTTCCCGATCTGGATGCGATTAAAAAACAGTTCCATCACCTGGTCAGGACGGTGCCCGGCAAAGGCTTGATTATCAGTCCGGAACATGACGCCAATATCAATGATGTGCTGGCGATGGGTTGCTGGACGCCGGTTGCCAAGACTGCGATCAACGCCGATGCGCAATGGAACGCGCAATTGATCAACAGCGACGGCAGCCGGTTTTCGGTCGTGTTTGAGCATAAAGAGCAAGGTTGTGTTGAGTGGCCGTTAACCGGCGAGCATAATGTTTATAACGCGCTGTCGGCGATAGTGGCGGCCAAACACGTCGGCATTCTTCCCCAAGACGCGATAGCGGCGCTGGCTCAATTTAAGAACGTCAAACGCCGCATGGAAGTGATGGCCGAAATTAACGGCGTGACGCTTTATGACGATTTTGCCCATCACCCGACCGCGATACAAACGACACTGGACGGCTTGCGTAAACAGGTGGGACAAGAACGTATCATCGCCATTGTCGAACCACGCTCGAACACCATGCGTTTGGGCGTACACACCCAGACGCTGGCAGAATCGTTAAACGATGCCGATTTGGCCATCATCTACCAACCTGAAGCGCTGGGCTGGGATTTAAGCGAACTGAAAAAATACGCCGGTAATATCGAAATCTGTTCATCGCTGGATGACATTATCGATAAACTCAAGTGTGAAGCGCGTTATGGCGGCCATTTTGTGCTGATGAGCAATGGCAGCTTCGGCGGTATTTATCAGCGCTTGCAGGATGCGTTGAACGGCTGATTTTACAAAAATTATTTTTCAATTTTGCAACAAAAAACATAAATTCGAATGCACATACAACAAGCCCTGCAAGCCCTGCTGAACAAACAAAACCTGAGTTCCGAACAGATGCGCGCCGTCATGCGGCAAATCATGAGCGGCAACGCCACCGATGCGCAAATCGGCGGTTTTTTGATTGCGTTGCGCTGTAAAGGCGAAAGCGTCGACGAAATCGCCGCCGCCGCCGAAGTGATGCGCGAACTGGCGGATAAAGTCGAAGTCAAAGGTGCGCATGTTATCGACACCTGCGGCACCGGCGGCGATGGCGCCAATACGTTTAATATCTCCACCACCTGCGCTTTTGTAGTCGCGGCCGCCGGTGGACAGGTTGCCAAACACGGCAACCGCTCTGTCTCCAGCAGTTGCGGCAGCGCCGATTTGCTCGAAGCCGCCGGGGTCAATCTGGATTTAAGCGCCGAACAAGTCGCCCAGTGCGTCAATGACATAGGCGTCGGCTTTTTGTTCGCGCCCAAGCATCACGGCGCGATGAAATACACCCGCAATGCCCGCCGCGAAATGGGTGTGCGCACCCTGTTCAATCTATTAGGCCCCTTATCCAATCCGGCCGCCGCGCCTAACCAGTTAATCGGCGTCTTTGCCAAGGAATGGCTGGAACCGCTGGCGCAGGTGCTGAAAAAACTCGGTAGCCAGCATGTCTTGGTGGTCAATGCCGACGACGGCCTTGATGAAATCAGCATTGCTTCGCCGTCAAGCATTGCCGAGCTTAAAAATGGCGAAGTTACGACTTACCAAATTACCCCGGAGCAATTCGGTTTTCAACGCGCCAGTTTGGGCAAATTGGCCGTTGAGGGTGCGGCTTCCAGTCTGCTGATGGTAAAATCGGTGCTGGACAACCAAGCCGGTGCGGCTCGGGATATTGTCACGCTCAATGCCGGCGCGGCGATTTACGCCGCCAATATCACCGATTCGTTAAGCGCGGGTATAGAACAAGCCGGACAGCTGATCGCCAGCGGTGCGGCAAAGGCCAAATTCGACGCGTTGATTGCGTATTCAAAAAACTTATAAAACACTAAAACCATGACCGACACCCCAGACATCTTAAAAAAAATCCTCGATAAAAAAGCCGAAGAAGTAGCCAAGCGCAGAACAGGCATGACCATTGCCAATCTGGAAGACATTGCCCAAGGCGTAGAAAAACCGCGCGGATTTTATAACGCCCTGCAAGCCAAAGTCTTGGCCAAAAAACCGGCCATTATCGCGGAAATAAAAAAAGCCTCGCCCAGTAAAGGCGTGATCCGGGAAGATTTCCAGCCGATTGCCATCGGCCAGGATTACGCGATGAACGGTGCCGCCTGTTTGTCGGTATTGACTGACAAGGAATTTTTCCAAGGTTCGGAAGTGTATTTGCAAATGGTCAGGGAACGCTGCCCGCTGCCAGTGCTGAGAAAGGATTTTATGATCGACACTTATCAAATCTATGAAGCCCGCGCCTTGGGTGCCGACTGTATTTTGCTGATTGCCGCCGCGCTAGAAGACAGTCTTATGCACGAACTGTCGGATGCCGCGACCCGGCTGGGCATGGATGTTCTGGTGGAAGTGCATAATGCGGAAGAGTTGCAACGGGCGTTAACGCTGGATACCAAACTGATTGGCATCAACAACCGTAATCTGCGCACTTTTGAAACGGCATTGCAGACCACGCTGGCATTAAAAACCGATATTCCGGCAGACCGCTTGATTATCACCGAAAGCGGCATTCATACGCACGAAGATGTGCAGTTGATGCTGGATAACGGTGTTTATACGTTTTTGGTCGGTGAAGTCTTTATGCGGGCAGAAAGCCCGGGGCAGAAGATGAAGGAATTGTTTGGCTTGTAAGACGGGGATAAGTTGTTGATTCCTAGTAGGGTGAATAAACCATAAAAGGAACCAACTTAAGCAGTGTTTTTCTAGTTGACTAGAAAAAATGCTTATTTTGCTGCTTCAACGCTGGCATTGGCAGCAGGTTTGCTTGGGCCTACGCCTGATTCGCCACAAGCGGCAAGCGTTGATACGGCAACAATTAACAACAAAAACTGACTAATTTTTTTCATAGGATTGATCTCATTATGACAATTGAAGTACCCCGCTTTTTACAAAGCAAAGGCAGAAGGGCGGACACAAAGTCCTTGGTGGATCGGAATCAGTATGACAGCTAAACCCGCTAGATCAAAGATATTATGCTTCTACGTTTAATTTGAATGCCCTAATATCCTAATATTTTAGCCTCCACCTCGTCATAAAGGTTTCAAAATTGAATGCAGTGAATCCCATTGGTATTTTCGATTCCGGCGTAGGCGGATTATCGGTGTTACAGGAAATTCGCCGGACGCTGCCGGGCGAGCACCTGTTATATGTCGCCGACTCGGCCCATGCGCCTTATGGTGATAAATCCCAGCAATTTATCGAAACGCGATCTATTGCACTCAGCGAATTTTTGCTGGGCCAAAACGTCAAGGCCATCGTCGTTGCCTGCAACACGGCGACCGGTGCGGCAGTGACAACCTTGCGTTCACGTTTCGCTATGCCGATTATTGCAATGGAACCTGCGGTAAAACCTGCGGCAACACACACCCGGTCAGGCGTCATCGGCGTTCTGGCGACCCGCCGCACGTTGGCCAGCGATAATTTTGTACGGCTATTTGCGCGCTACGGTAGTGATGTGCAAATATTAGGGCAAGCCTGTCCCGGACTGGTTGAGCAAGTGGAGGCGGGTGATTTGTCCGGCGCTAAAACCCGGCTGCTATTGGAGCGCTATCTACTGCCATTACTGGAACAAAAAGCCGATATGATAGTGCTAGGCTGTACCCATTACCCGTTTTTGGCGCCCTTAATACAGGACATCGCGGGGACTAGCGTGACCGTGATTGATTCCGCCGCCGCTGTTGCCCGGCAACTGCAACGACGCCTGGAAGTGGCGGATTTGTTGGCGGACACGGCGAGGTCAGGTGCCGAATGCTTTTGGACGAGCGGCCTGCCCGATAAGGTACAGCCGCTCGTTAGCCAATTATGGCAGGCGAATGTGAAGGTAAGTGCCTTGCCCCCGGTCTAAATTTAGCTGACGCTCAACATGGTATGGCCGAAATCAATGACGCCGTTAATCAGCTGGAAAACGCCTTTACCCCGGTCTTCCTCATTTTTCCAGACAGCATGGCCGATATGAATTTCGGTGCCGCAATAAACGGCGTTTTCGACAATCACCTGAACTTGGTCGACAACAGGCATTTCCGATAAAATCTGGATGCGCTTCTCATTAAGCTTGGCGTAATCGGCTTCAAGTTTTTCCCGGGTATGAAGGAGTTTTTTTAATAAACCGTTTTTGTTTTTTTCGGGGTTCGACATTACAAACATGCCAATTTTTTTAATGTCTTCCTGCTCCTTTTCATTCTCCTCAAGCTCAACTTTCAGCCTGTCCACTTGCCTTTGCAGATAAGGGTTAAGGCCGACTTTCACCTTGGTGAGCGACCCCGAAGTTGAGCCAATCATACCCGCTTTCACTAACATTGAGGCGCAGGTTATGCCGCCGATAATATGGCTTTTTTTGCCGCCCGATTTGCCGACCAATATCCGGTTAAGCGCGGTCAAGTGATTATGCATGGAAAATTCTTCAATAATAATATCGGTACCCGCTTCCAGCAGGGCATTTTCGACAAAGCGCGCACTGATTGAGCCTTTGCTGATAATTTTCGCACCGAAGGTGGGTGCCTCATCGGTATCGCCTTTGCGCTCGCTACGGCCAAGCACCCCGCCTTTAATGACAATGTTCCCGCCCGCCTCAATCTCAGCCGCCTCTACAGTCCCGCCGACAAATACGTCCCCTGTCGCATAAATCTTCATGCCTTCCCGGACATCGCCTTTGATGTTGATAGTGCCTTCGAAATTCATATTACCCGTGGACAAGTCCACCAGCGGCAGGTTGATGGTGGGCTCGACAATGGCGCCGTGTATCACTAACTTAGGTTGTCCGGTGATTGCCGCCAACAGCAGGTTATTATCATTCGGATCGATTTCCGCACCCTGCAAGCCCGCTGTAAATGGAAGGTCTTTTCCGGGCTGCGGCGCCAGTATTTGCCCGGTAACATCCTGGCCTCTCGTGCCTTCGGTAGCTGGGATGCGGCGCATTAGCGGTTCGCCTTGCCTGACTATATTGAGCTGGCCGAGATCGCGGTAATTGGCAAATCCCTTCTCGTCTATATGCGGCTTGCGTTCGCCCATTTCCGGTATCAGGCTTTGAAACTGCGTGTCAGTGCCCGGCACGGCACTCAGGCCATGGGCAATGATGCGTTCGGTGGCGTAGCCGTCCTTTAAGGCACTTTCGATTTCATGGTCCATAATGCCGTAAACCACACCCCTTTCCTGTAGGGCATGGAGAATTTGAACCAGCGAGACCGGTGTGCCGCCGTAGGGTGGGGTTAAGGTCAGTTTGGCTGTCATTTTGGTGCTGTCGATGGTGATGGTATAAATGCCATTTCGGCGTTCGCCGATTTCCAGCACACAACTTTCATTGAGCTTGTATTTTTGCAGTAAATCGATGATGGCGCTTTCGTTCAGGAACAAATTGGGCAGGTTTTGCTCTTCCAGTATTTGTTTGATTGCTGCCGAATCTAGCGAGGGCCTGGATTCACAGGCTTCAAACATGGCCAGCAGCTTGTTACCGTCATCACTTAGCTTAAATGTCAGCGCATCTGTGGAAGGGGTGTCATTCATGGATTATTCCTTAAAAAGTATTACGGCCTGTCAGCAATAGAAACGGTTGAAAATCAGCCCTGTTTATTGATCTGAACGCCATCAATTTTAAGTGTGGTTAAAAATAGGCGGTCTGGCTTGAAAGAGTAGCATAATTGGCGGTTTTGTCACCGTTATCGGCAGCGGCATCGTGGCAAAATGCGGGGTTTTTGGCTATTTCATGATTAATTCGACGACTTTAACGAATGCCGGATTGAACAGCGTTAAGCCAAAGACAGCAATGCCGATCAATACCTTTAGCAGCAAGGTGACTTGTTTAATCTCGCCGCGCAGGACATTGATTTCTGCACGCACATCGCTGATTTCTGCGCGCACCCCGTTAATTTCCGCACGCACGAATTCTTTGGTTGCCAATTCCGTACGCAATTCGTTATACAGCCCGGCTTTAAGTGCCTCTTTTTTGTGGTTGATATGCCCATCGACCTGGTCTTCAATCGCCTGAATTGAGCCTTCTATTGCTTTGGCAAAAACCTCGGCCTTTTCCCTGTCCTGATTAAATGCTGTTTCCAGTAATAAAAACAGGTCGCGTGGTATTGAATAAGCCATTGACTAGCTCCCTATTGAGTGTGCGGTTGAGCCGGATTATAGCATTGTTAAAATGTTGGTGATGCGGCTATAGCTGCAGAAAAATGCCCCGGCAACATAACCCTGCATAACAAACACTGCAAAATCTTGCTTGTCATAGTAGAATGCCGCCAGTCTCAAATATCAGTCATACCATCATGGATCAACGTACTGCGGAAGTAGAGCGCAACACGCTCGAAACTCAAATTAACATCAAAATTAACCTGGACGGATCGGGTCAATCCTCGTTTTCAACCGGTATCCCTTTTCTTGAACACATGCTCGATCAGATTGCCCGGCACGGCCTGATTGATATGGCTATTGATGCTAAAGGCGATTTGGCGATTGATGACCATCACACGGTCGAAGATGTCGGCATTACCTTGGGTCAGGCATTTGCCAAAGCCCTGCACGACAAAAAAGGCATCGTCCGCTACGGACATGCTTATGTGCCGTTGGATGAAGCCTTATCCCGCGTGGTGATTGATTTTTCCGGCCGCCCCGGCCTGTTTTATCAGGTCAACTACCCCAAAGCCATGATCGGCAGCTTTGACGTCGATCTGTTCCGCGAGTTTTTCCAGGGCTTTGCCAATCATGCCGGGGTGACCTTGCATATCGACAATTTAAAAGGCAGTAATGCCCATCATGTCGCCGAAACCATTTTTAAAGCCACCGGCCGCGCCATCCGCATGGCCATTAGCGCCGATCCGCGTATGGCGGGCATCATGCCGTCAACCAAAGGCAGCCTTTAACTTTTAGCCTGTATTTCTTATGTCTACTGTCGCTGTAATCGATTACGGAATGGGTAATCTGCACTCTATCGTTAAGGCGCTGCAACATGCCGCGCCTGACGTTAATGTTATTTGCGTCTCCGATGCCGAGGCAATTCTCCAAGCCGACCGCGTGGTTTTTCCCGGTGTCGGCGCGATACGGGATTGTATGCAGGCGCTCAACCAATCCGGCCTAGGCGATGTGATCCGGCAGGTGGCAACAAGCAAACCGTTATTGGGCATTTGTTTGGGGATGCAGGCTTTATTGACCGACAGCGCCGAAAATAACGGCACAGCTGGTCTAGGGATTATTGACGGCCACGTTGTGCATTTTGCCGATGCCTTGGCTGATATGGATGGCAACGCGCTCAAAATTCCGCACATGGGCTGGAATCAAGTCCATCAATTGCACCCGCATCCTCTTTGGGAAAATATCCCGCAGGACAGCCGTTTTTATTTCGTCCACAGTTATTATGCGCAGCCCAATGATGCCGCAGTTATGGCAGCAACTACGCAATACCCCAATGCATTTGCCTGCGCCTTGGCGCAAGCTAATGTTTTTGCCGTACAGTTTCACCCCGAAAAAAGCCAGGCAGTCGGATTACAGCTGCTGAAGAATTTTTTGCATTGGGATGGACACGTTTAGTTACTATCGACTGATTACACGCCGTTAAGGATTTTATAATTTTATGTTACTGATACCTGCAATCGATTTAAAAGAGGGAAAATGTGTCCGTTTACGTCAGGGACGCATGGATGATAATACGATTTTTTCCGATGATCCTGTCGCCGTAGCCGGCAGGTGGGTGGCCGCCGGTGCGAGAAGGATACATTTGGTTGACCTTGATGGTGCCTTTGTCGGCAATCCCAGAAATGCCGATGTGATCCATGCCATCGTTGAAGCTTATCCCGATGTGCCGGTGCAAATAGGCGGCGGTATTCGCGATGAGGACACCATTCAGGCTTATCTTAACGCCGGTGTCGAATACGTTATTATCGGCACCAAAGCCGTTAACGAACCGCATTTTGTCCGCGACATGGCGCTGGAATATCCGCGCCGCATCATCGTCGGCTTAGATGCCAAAGACGGCAAAGTGGCGATTGACGGTTGGTCTAAATTGTCCAAACATGACGTCATCGACATGGCGCAACATTTTGAAGAGGACGGCGTCGAGGCCATCATTTACACCGACATTTCCCGCGACGGCATGATGCAGGGCGTTAATGTCGAAGCCACCGCGAAATTGGCGCGCGCCATCCGCATTCCGGTGATTGCTTCCGGCGGCATCACCAACATGGACGACATCAGAGCCTTAGGTGCAGTCGCCCATGAAGGCATCATGGGCGCGATTACCGGTCGGGCGATTTATGAAGGCACGCTGGATTTTGCCGACGCCGAAAAACTGGCCGAATCATTCGAATAACCATGAGCTTAGCCAAACGTATCATTCCCTGCCTTGATGTCGACAATGGCCGCGTCGTTAAAGGCGTCAAATTTGTCGATATTCGCGATGCCGGCGATCCGGTCGAAGTCGCCCGGCGTTACGACCGCGAAGGCGCTGATGAAATCACTTTTCTGGATATTACCGCCACCCATGACGACCGCGACACTATCGTCCATGTGGTCGAACAGGTCGCCAGCGAAGTGTTTATCCCGCTGACCGTAGGCGGCGGCATCAGAACCTTGGACGACATTCGCCGCATGTTAAATGCCGGTGCCGATAAAGTCGGCATTAACAGCGCCGCAGTATTTAACCCGGATTTTGTCCGCGAAGCGGCAGAACGCTTCGGTTCCCAATGTATCGTGGTTGCCATCGACGCGAAAAAAGTTAGCCAAATGGGCGAACCTAACCGCTGGGAGATTTTCACCCACGGCGGCCGTAAACCAACCGGTATTGATGCGATTGAATGGGCCAGAAAAATGGTCGATTACGGTGCCGGGGAAATTTTGCTGACCAGCATGGACAGGGACGGCACCCGAGAAGGTTTCGATTTGCCGTTAACCCGCGCCATCAGCGAGGCGGTCACGGTGCCGGTGATTGCCTCCGGCGGCGTCGGCAATCTCGATCATCTGGCCGATGGCGTCATTGAAGGCAAAGCCGATGCGGTGCTGGCCGCGAGCATTTTTCATTTTGCCGAATACAGCATTGAACAGGCCAAGCAACACATGGCCTCACGCGGCATCGAGGTGCGTCTGTGAGCCTGTCCTGGCTGGACGACATCCGCTGGACGGATGACGGTCTGGTGCCGGTGATCGCGCAACAGGCGGCCAGCGGAAAAGTGTTGATGTTCGCCTGGATGAACCGCGAATCGTTAGCGTTAACGGTCTCTGAAGGTTATGCCGTTTACTGGTCGCGGTCGCGCGGCAAATTATGGCGCAAAGGCGAAGAATCGGGACATAAACAGAAAGTCATCGACTTGCTGCTCGATTGCGACGAAGATGTCATTTTGCTTAAAATCGAACAAGAAGGCGGCATAGCCTGTCATACCGGCCGGGAAAGTTGTTTCTACCGCAGCTTGAGTGACGGGCAATGGCAAGCCATCGAACCGGCTTTAAAAGATCCCGAAACTATTTATAAAAAATCATGAGCGACGTATTAAATCAGCTGGCGGACATCCTGGAACAGCGTAAATTGGAGTCGGCCGATAAATCTTATGTCGCCAGCTTGTATGCCAAAGGCCTGGACAGCATACTGAAAAAAATCGGCGAAGAAGCCACCGAAACCGTCATCGCTGCTAAAGGCGGCGACAAACAACAGATTATTTATGAAACCGCTGATTTGTGGTTTCATTGTATGGTGTTGCTGGCCGATCAGGGACTGGGCCCCGATGACGTATTGCAGGAACTGCAACGCCGTTTCGGTTTATCCGGCCTGGAAGAAAAGGCACAACGAAACAAATAAACGTAAGACCATCATTGGAGATAGAAAATGGGCCCCAGCATTACTCAATTATTAGTCGTATTAGCTATCGTCATCATTATTTTCGGCACCAAGCGCCTGCGCAATATAGGCAATGACCTAGGCGGCGCCATCAAAGGTTTTCGCACGGCGATGAAAGACGGCGAAGAAAAGCCGATCGATGAGAAAACCGATGTCATTGACAGCGAAATTACCACCGAAAAAAAGCATAAAGATTAACCCCCATGTTTGATGTCGGATTCTCGGAACTGTGCCTGATAGCCTTGGTCAGCTTGCTGGTGATAGGCCCGGAAAGATTGCCCAAAGTCGCTAGGCTTGCTGGCTTTTGGCTGGGTAAAACGCGCAGCATGGTGGCTTCGGTCAAAGAAGAAATCAAATTGGAGCTGCAAGCGGAAGAACTGCGCCAGCTGTTTAAAGAGGAAGCAGGACTGGAAGACGTCCGCCAGATGCTTGATGAAACGGCCGATACCGTCAAATCCTCGTTAGCGTCACCCGCTGAAGATACCAAGCCCCATGAGCCAAAATAGTTCCCATTCAGGCGGCGAGCAGCCGTTCATCAGCCATTTGATTGAATTGCGCAACCGCCTGTTGCGTATGGTCTTATGCGTATTAATCGTATTTGCGGCACTGGCGGCCTATGCCAATGAAATCTACAGCTTGTTGGCCGGCCCCTTGCTGAAACACATGCCTGAAAATAGCACGATGATTGCTATTGACGTGGCCTCGCCGTTTTTGACGCCGTTCAAACTGGTGCTGGTGCTGTCGGCGTTCATTTCAGTGCCGTTTATCCTTTACCAATTCTGGGCCTTTGTCGCGCCCGGCTTGTATAAGCGCGAGCGGCGCATGATTTTGCCCTTGCTGGTTGCCAGCACACTGCTGTTTTACCTGGGTGTGGCGTTTGCCTACTTCGTGGTTTTCCCATTAGTGTTCGGCTTCCTGACCGCCGCCGCCCCGCAAGGTGTCGCGGTCATGACCGACATCAGCAAATATCTCGATTTTGTCCTGACGCTGTTTTTTGCTTTTGGCGTTTGTTTTGAAATCCCGATCTTCACTATCGTTTTGGTTTGGACAGGGCTGGTAACGCCCGCCGATCTTGCCGAAAAACGCCCTTATGTCATCGTCGGCGCGTTCATCGTCGGCGCTTTTTTGACCCCGCCCGATGCCATTTCGCAAACATTATTGGCTGTGCCCATGTGGATATTGTTTGAGCTGGGGCTGTTATTTTCTCGGCTTTTCGTGCCTAAGCCCGATGCTGATGCCGACCTTGACACACCGCTGGATAAGATTGGGCATCAGGAAGACCCCGGCCATTAGGCTGCCCCCAAAAAAGCAGTAAAAATAAAGTAATCGCCCGGCGACTGCTAAAAATCTTGCGCAATTTGGCTATATTTATCTCGGATATAGCCTAACTTGCAAACACTGGCCACTGACGGCCCTTTTCCGTGCGGTTTGCGCGCTGAGGTCATGGCTTAGGTTACGGCACACCATGATGAATTGATTAAGGAAAGGAACACATGGCATTAATGAAGCGCCCCCGACTGTCGGCAATCGAACCTTTGCTGGGCTACCAGCTGAAAATGACTTTCATCAACGGGACTGTGCTCACTGTCGATAAAGGGGAAACCATTTTTGCCCAACCGGAACTTGCCCCCTTGCGCGATCCGGCCGTTTTTGCTAAAGCCGAACTCGCACACAACATGGGTTGGACAGTCGAATGGCCGGATTATGGCATTCAAATCGGCGCCGACACGCTATGGCTGGAAGCGATGTATCAAGCCGCCACCGACGAAAACACCCGCACCTTCCTGGCCTGGCGCCTACATAATGGGCTGTCGTTGGCTGAAGCGGCGCAAGCGTTGGGCATGACCACGCGCACCATCAGCGCATACGGCACCGGCGCCCGCCCGGTTCCGCACTATATCGCATTGGCCTGCAAAGGCTGGGAAGCAGAGAACCGTTAACAGCTGTGTTGCCCTACGCTGATTTGCCCGAAACTGCCCACCTGCCGATGTTCGGCTTGCGGGTCGGGTATGCTGTCCCTGACCAGCCAGATGGTCTCAAAACCGGCGGCTTTGGCCGCATCCAGCTCTTCTTTAATATCCGACAAAAACAACAGCTGATATGCTGGTAGCGCCAGCCGGGCGGCGATATTGTCGTATGATTGCTGTTCTTTCTTGGCGCCGATATGGGTGTCGAAATAACCGGAAAATAACGGCGTCAAATCGCCGTATTCGGTGTGCGCGAACAGCAGTTTTTGCGCGTAAACCGAGCCGGAAGAATAGATGTATAAATCCAGTCCTTCAGCTTTCCATTGCTTCAGCTTTTCGGCGGCATCCGCATACAAATGGCCTTTGAAATCACCCTGCCGATAACCGGCCTCCCAGATCAGGCCTTGCAGCGACTTTAACGGCGTGGCTTTTTTGTCTTCGTCTATCCACTGGTTCAGCTGGGCAATAATGTCTTCGGTAGACAGTTCCGTGCCGACGTCCTTACAAACATCGTCGAGCAGCGTTTTAACCTGCGGGTCGTCGGCATGGCGGCGCACATAATCGGCCAGATGGGCGCGGGCATAAGGGAACAGCACGTCCTTAACAAACAAAATCGACGAGGTGGTGCCTTCAATGTCGGTGATAATGGCTTTAATCATGATAACGCAGCCACATATTGGTCGAGGGTCGGGAAGGTTTGGGCAATGTCGCTGCCGGTAAAGTTGGCGACCCAGCCGTCTGGGGTGGTGAATAAACGGATACATTTTAACTGCGGATTTTCGCCCATATCGAACCAGTGCGTGGTGTTGGCGGGGACGCTGATCAGATCGCCTTGCTCGCACAGCACGGCGTAGACTTTATCTTCGACATGCAGATAAAACAGGCCGCGCCCTTCGATAAAAAAGCGCACTTCAAAATCGGCATGGATGTGTTCGGACAGGAATTTTTGCCGGATCGCGGCCTTGTCGGGATGGTCGGCGCTTAGGCTGATGACGTCAACCGACTGGAAACCGTATTGCTGCTGCAGGCGGGCTATGGAGTCGCTGTAAGCGGCCAGCACGGTATTTTGATCGGCATCGGCGGCCAGTTTGCAGCTGGCGGTCCAGCGTTCGAATTGGACGCCGATGGCGTTTAGGCGGTTTTGGATGGCGTCAAATTCGACCACAGTTTCGCCGTGATTGGCTTGGTGTTCAGGGTAAATGCTTAATGCGCTCATGATTTTCTAACTCCATACAGGCGTAATTCACAATCAAATAAAAATTCCAGCGCCTCAAGATGACGCAGGCTGTCTTCTACCGAAGCGCCCCAGGTGTAGAGCCCGTGTCCGGCAATAATATAGGCGTAAATCGCGCCGTGTGTGTCCATGTACTGCTCGACTTGCGCGGCCAAACGCGGGATGTTTTGGTCGTTGGCAAAAATCGGTATCACCACCCGGCTTTCGTGGGTGTCAATGCCGGACAGGGCCTTTAACAGCTCATAATCTTCCAGCACGATGTCGGCTTTAAACAGCCGCGAAACCAAGGTGGCGTTAATGGAATGCGGGTGCAGCACCGACCGGACAGTGGGGAAACGCTGATACAGCGATGTATGCAGCAGCGTTTCCGCCGACGGTTTCTTGCCGTCCAGCGAGTTGGCATCGCTATCGATCAGCATGATGTCGGCCAGTTCTAAGCGGCCTTTGTGCTTGCCGGAAACGGTGATGGCGATGTTGCCGTCCGGCAGCCGTGCGGAAAAGTTGCCGCTGGTTGCCGGTACCCAGCCTTTGCTGTCGATAAAACGGCCTGCTTCGATTAACTGCCCGGCCAGTGTGAAAAAGTCTTGGTTATAGGTCATGTCGGCTGATGATTGGGGAGGGAAATGGTGCGGATTGTAGCGTTTTTTATGCCGCTTGTGGGAGGGTGCCGCTCAATTGGGCCGGGTCCACTCTGCCGGCGCCCGCCACTGCGCGATCCAGGCGGCGAATTCAGAGGCCGGCATCGGTTTGGCAATGCCGTAGCCTTGCGCTTGGTGGCAGCCCATTTGCAACAGGGCACTGCCGTGTTCGATCGATTCGACGCCTTCGGCAATGACCTCGCGGCGGAAAGATTCGGCCAAACCGATAACACCCTGCACGATCGCCAAATCATCCTCGTCGTCCAGCATATCGCGGACAAAAGTCCTGTCGATTTTTAACGTCTCCACCGGCAGATGTTTGAGGTAACTGAGCGAGGAATAACCGGTGCCGAAGTCATCAAGGGCAAATTTTACCCCTAAGGCTTGGCATTCTTTAATCACCTGCGAGGTCAGCGACAAATCGGACAAGGCTTCGGTTTCCAGTATTTCCAGTTGGAAATAGGCCGGTTTGGCCGTTGGATAACGCTCGAAGGCGTAATACAGTTGCAGCACGAAATCTTCGGTTTGCAACGAGCGGGCCGAGACGTTGACGCTGGTCTGTATCTGCAGGCCCGACTGCTGCCACGTTTCAATGTGTTGCAATGCTTTGTCGATCACCCAGCTGTCGAGTTTGACGGCAAATTCATTGTTTTCAATCAGCGGCAAAAAATCGCCCGGCATGACCAATCCGCGATCAGGATGGCGCCAGCGTATCAAGGCTTCCGCGCCGAACACCGTGCCCTGCTGCATGTCGATTTTGGGTTGGAAAAACAGCTCGAATTCTTCGTTATTAAGCGCCAGTTCAATACGGTTGAGTGCCTCGCGGTGCGCATGGAGTTGGCGGTCCAATGCTGAATCATAGATTTGGAAACAGTTTTTGCCGGATTGTTTGGCCTGGTACATGGCCTGGTCGGCGTGGCGCAATAGGGTGTCAGGGTCGGTGTTGTCTTCAGGGAAAATGCTGATGCCGATGCTGGCGGAGACGGAGACGGTCTGGCCTTTCAAGGCAACGGGTTCGCTGATGACTTCCAGCAGGCGATGTAAGGTGGCCTCGCAATCTTCAGCCCGTTCCAGCCCCAGCAACAAAAACACAAATTCATCGCCGCCTAAACGCGCCAGCGTGTCGGCTTCGCGTAGGGTGTGTTGGATACGGCGGGCAATTTCTATCAGCAGCCGGTCGCCCGCTTCATGCCCCAGTTTGTCGTTGACCGGTTTGAAACCGTCCAAGTCGAGATAGCCTACCGCCATTAAACAATGGTCGCGCCGGGTTTGGGCAAAAGCCAAGTGCATACGGTCGGCCAATAAAAGGCGGTTCGGCGCGCCAGTGAGCGGATCGTAGTGGGCAATACGTTCGAGCTTATGTTGATGTTCTTTCAGCTGGGTAATATCCGACGATGTGCAAATGTAATGGGTAATGTTGTCCAGCTTGTCGGCCACTGCGGAAATCGTCAGCCATTCGGCAAGCAGTTCACCGTTTTTTTTGCGGTTCCAAACTTCGCCGCTCCAGTGGCCTTGTTCGTCGATGGCCTGCCAGATGGTTTCGTAAAAAGCGGCGTCATGAAGGCCAGATTTAAGCAGGCTAGGTTGTTCGCCCAACACGTCGTCCCGCGAATAACCGGTGATGCGGTTGAATGCGGGGTTCATGTCAATGATGTTGCGCTGGGCATCGGTGATCAGGATGCCTTCTTGGGTGCTGGCAAAAACGCTGGCGGCCATGCGCTGGCCTTGTTCGATTTTTTTCCGGTAACTGATTTCCCGTCGCAAGCGCAGATTCCATGCGGCAATCAACGCCATTAGCAATAACGCGGCGACAGCGTAGAGCAGCACGGTTTCGGATTTTATCCCAGCCGTATATTTTAAGCTCATCCAGCGGTTTTGTATGGCTTCCTTTTCGGCGGCGGGAATGGCATCCAATACCTTATCCAGCAGACTCACCAGTTCGGGATTGGCCATGGTCGCCGCCATACGGTGCTGGCTTTTGTAAGGCGTGTCCCCGGAAAAACCGAGGTTAAGCATACCTTCCCGTTTAATCGCATAATTTGCCGAAGCGGCATCGCCAATATAAGCATGAGCCTTGCCGCTACTGACTTTGGTCAAGGCTTCACGGACATTGTTGACCGGTATCAGTTGTATTTCAGGATAATCCTGCATCAGCAGTTCGCCAATGAAATAGCCTTTTTCCACGGCCACCCGTTGGCCGTTCAAGCGTTTTAGCGTACCGATAAAGCCGTTATTGCTGTCGCTGATAATGATGGCCGGGGTTTGCAGATAGGCTTTTGTAAACAGCAAATAGCGTTCACGTTCGGGCGTTTTATTGGCATTGACGAGCATATCCAGCTCGCCGTGCTGCGCCATTTCCAGCGTTTGCATCCAAGATGCGGTTTTGATGATGTCTAGCTTTACGCCCAACCGTTGCCCGACTTGAGCCAAATAATCCGCGCTCAGGCCGACGTAATGGCCTTTGCTGTCAATCCATTCGTAAGGCGCAAAATCAGGGTCTACGCCAACCCGAATGACGGGGTGTTTTTGTAGCCACGCTGTTTCAGCCGGTGTGAAATTAAGCATGTCCGCTGTTGTCTGTCCGTAAATAAAACCATCCAGGCGATTGATGGAATTGACCAAGCCCAGTTGCCGATAAATGTCGGCAATACGTTGAAAGCGTTTGATGTCGGAGTGGCCGATAGGGACGGCTTCCGGTACGATCATTTTGACCGTTTCTTGGGCTTCAAAGCGCAAATGCTCGGCGGAAAGGCGGTGGTTGGCGTTGTATTTGTCGAGGATAAGCCCGATTATTTCGGCCTGATGCTGGAGCGCATAATTCCAGCCTTTCAGCGAGGCGCGCAAAAAGCGCCGGACACGGTCGGGATGCCGGTTTATTTCCTGTTCTGTGGTGAACAGGTTATCGCTCAAAAAATCAACGCCATAACTGCGCGGGTCGATAATGTTGATGTCGATGCCTTTGTTTTGGAAGTAATTAAGCTGATCGGTGAGATAGCCGATTTGGGCATCGGTTTTGCCGGTGATCAGGTCGTCAGGATTAAAGGAATTGTCCAGATGGATAAAGTCATCGGCTGTAATGCCGGTTTCATGGAGCATGGCGCGTAGCGGCGCATTGTCATAATTGTCCTCCATGACGCGCTTGCCTTTGAGTTCGTAAGGGCTGACGATGCCGGACCTTTTTAAGGTGAAGTAAACCAGTGGGCTATGCTGAAAAATCGATGCCAACACCACCACCGGTTTGCCGCTTAAACGGTGTTCCAGCAGGCTGGTATCGGCTACGCCGTATTCGGATTTGCCGCTGAGGACTTGTTCGATATTATCGATGCCGGGCGTACGTTCGAGGAGGGTCACATCGAGCTGTTCCGCCGCGTAAAAGCCTTTTTCCTTAGCCGCATAATAACCGGCAAACTGGAAAGCATGTAACCATTTGAGTTGCAGGGAAACTGATTCGGTGGGCACTGAAGGTTCGGCCAGTAAGGGCGGTAAATGGAAGGTCAGGCACCCTAAAGCAATTAGCCGGAAGAGAAGCATAATCATCAGTTATTCAATGTTTTCGGTTTTGGTCTGTGAGAAGCGGCATAGTATGCCCGTAATTTAATACTTACAGCCTTTTCTTTTTGGGGCGGGGAAAACGGCTGCCCATTTAAAGCGGGACAAACATGTTGAAGCGGGCTTGGCAGGTCTGCCTCGTGTTAAGTTGATGGCCAAAATGGACATTTTTTCAATCAGCACCCGTTTAAAATGCAGTCCACAGGCCACCTTATGTAGCGGGTACGGGTGTCGCCGGGCAACCCGGCTTACAGGTACAGCGAAGAAGGCGTCAGATTTACTGGACAAATATGTCGTCCGGAGCGAAAAATAACACGCCAGAAGGCTCATTGCCCAATGATGATGCCGGGGCTTTGGCTTTGGCTTTGGCTGTGGTTGAGTGTTTACTTGCCCTGTAGCACATGAAAAGCATCGGCGTAAATGTCGTTCATTGACGCGCCTTTCATAAAAGCCATGCGTTTGGTCTGGTTGACCATGTCCGGATGCCCGCACAGAAACACCCGCCAGCCGCTTAAAGATTCGGTGGACGATAGCGCGATGTCGTGGGCGCGGCCACGGGCATGACCCGAATCGGCGTCGGCACCGGAAAGGCAGGGCGTGTAATGGACATTGGCGAATTTTGCCGAAATTTCGCGCATTTCATCGATGAAATACAGGCCGTTCAGGTCGCGGCTGCCATGGAACACATGAATGGGGCCGGTGTGCCCTTGTGCCAGCGCGTCGGCCAGTATGCCGTACAACGGCGCCAGACCGCTGCCGGTTCCAACCAGCATCAGCGGTTGTTCAGCGCGTCCGGGCAAGTAATGGCAAGCGCCTTGCGCTTCCGACAGGATGACGCGCTCACCTAAGGCGGCCCCATCATGCACCCAGCCGCTGAACTGGCCATTCGGCAGGCGGCGGATATGAAATTCGAGGATATTTTTAGGGTGCGGGATGTTCGCAATCGAATAGCTGCGGGTCAAGCCGTCAAGCCGTTTCAGGTTGACAAACTGACCGGCGAAAAAAGTGAACGGGGTTTGGCACTCCAGCACCAGACGCATGATGTCGGGTGTCAGCGTCTGTTTTTCGATGATGACGGCTTCAATAGCCGCACTTTGCTGATTAGGCAGTGCCACGGTCATAGCCTGTTCGGGATGGCAGATGCAGGCCAGAAAATAGTTCTGCTTTTGCAGGGTGTCTTTTAGCCCGGTTTGGGCTGAAACAGGTGGAGGGGTATCAAGACTGCGCATCATGCAGGCTTGGCAAAGGCCTTGGCGGCAACCGTTGGGGATTTTTACGTTTTCCCTTAATAGGGTTTCCAGTACGGTTTCATCTTGTTGGCAGGAAAATGTCGATTCGCCAATAGTTATGCTTTGCATGGTCTCCACCTGGTATTTCGCTTATTTGCCTAAAATGTCTTTACGGGTGCTTTCGGCAATGGCTGCCGCTTGGGCAATCAAGTCTGCCGGTACATTCAGCTCGGTCAGGGTGGCGCCAAGATGTTCCATAACAGCATCAAAATGGCTGTCATTCAAACCCATTTTGACCAGATGCGCATGGGCAGTACGCATATCTGCGCCGCTGTAATTATTGGGGCCGCCAAATGCCATGGTCAAAAAAGCCTTTTGTTTGGCGGCTTGTTTTTCCATGTCGGCATTGTCGAAAAAACGGTTAATGCGGTAGTCCGATAATACTTTGCGGTAAAAAATATCGACGGCGGCATTAACGGCCGCTTCGCCGCCGAGTTTTTCATACAGTGATTGGCTGTTTTCTTGTGCTTCGCTCATTATTGTCTCCAGTAGAGTAGTGGGTCGTTATTATTATTTAAGCAGCTTTGCTCAAGCCGAAGTTTATAACAACAGCGCAATTTATGCTATATAAAACTTTTACAAGTTATATGTGTCATAATGAGCTATCATTATGGCAACAAGCTAACTCAAAGCCATAATGAACACATAATGACCCCGGAAATACCCCAAAGAATAAGTTCCCGCCAACATCAGATACTTGAACATTTGCTGCAAAACAGGGCGGGCTTGAGTGTTGACGAGCTGGCGAAAGTACTGGACATTTCAAGGACGGGCGTACAGCAGCATTTTGTTGTCCTTGAGCGCGATGGCTACATCAAAAAAAGCACGTTCAACAAAACAGCCGGACGGCCCGTGACGATTTACGTCATCACCGACAAGGGCAACAACTATTTCCCCAAACAATATGCCTGGTTTTCGGCGTTAGTGCTTAGCGACTTGCAGCAGGAAATGGGCGCGGAACGTTTTAAAGCCTATATGCAAAAACTGGGGCGCAATTTGGCCGATAAGTTGCGTGAGCGGTTTGACGGGAAAGCGTTGGAGGAGCGTGTCGACGAGTTGGTTGCGGTCATGGCTGACCTAGGTTTCCAAGTGCAAGTGGATATGGTCGCCGAAAATTTGCATATCAAAGCCTCTAACTGCATTTATCACGATCTGGCACAGCAGCATCATGAAATTTGCGCGTTTGATCTGGCGTTGATGTCATCGTTGCTGGACAAGGACGTTGAGCCGTTAAGCTGTATGGCCGAAGGCGATTGCCATTGCCGTTTTAAAATAAAGTAGGTGGCGGTGTTTTGGGGCCTTGAGTTTCACCCATACCGTCCAATCAGCCGCCGGTAATAGTCGGCCTCATCGGTTTTGCCGCGCTTGTTCGCGCCGTTTAGATAAATCGCCGCTTTTTTAAGCAGCATAGCCACCGCCGCCCGCCGGTTTTGCCCGGACAATTGCCCGCCATCAATGATTTTTTGCAAGGCGCTGATGCGGAACTTATCCATGCCCCAGAAGGCCATCGACAGCTGATCTTCATGGCCGCCATGCTTATTTATTTGCGGCTGTTCCACCAATAAAACCGGATAATGGGCGGCGATTCTGAGCCATAAATCATAATCCTCGCAGGCTGGCAGACGGGTGTCGAACAGGCCGACATCGGCGAATACCGAGCGCCGTATTAACAACGTCGAAGGCGATACTGCGCACAACGGCAGGCATTGGTTAAAAATCCAGCCGCCGCTTTTGGCATATTTTTTGGGGACGCGCACCTGAACGCCTTGGCGTATCCAGTTTTCTTCGGTGTGGCACACTTTATAATCGGGATGCGCCTGCAATGCCGCTTGTTGCATGGCCAGCTTTTCCGGCAGCCATTCATCATCGGAATCCAAAAATGCCAGCCAGTCGCCGTTTGTGTGTGCTATGCCCCGGTTACGCGCCGCACTGACGCCAAGATTTTCCTGGTAACAATAAGCCACTTGGGGAAATTCGCGGCGCAACATTTGTTCCGTGCCATCTGTCGAACCATCATCAATGACCATGACCTCCATCGGCAATAAGGTTTGCGCGTACACCGACAATAAGGCCCGGCGCAGCAGCTCGCGGCGGTTGTAGCTGGGGATGATAACGGAAATGTTGATGGCGTGGCCTTGGTTTGAAAGATGCCGGCCTTTTTGTAAAAAAAAGGTCGGCAAGGGGCGGGATTTACAGCGGTTTCAATATCGATTGGTTAGACAATGGAGTACAAACCTAGGTTTATACTCCACATTTTGCACGGATAAATGTTACTAAGGCCATTTGAAAACGCTGTATCTCGCGTTTAACACTTCTTGCCTTTGCAGGTGGCCACTGAGGCGGTGACAGTGACTTCTTGCCAAACACCCCAATTGGAATTGCCTGCATTATTGGCGGCCCGTATCCGGTAGCGGAAAGTGCCGGTGCCGGAATTGTCGGTATAAGAGGTGCCGGTGCCTGCGTAAACTAGGCTTAGGCCTGACCAAACATTCCGTCTGGTGTTTAAGCTTTCCCGCTGCATTTCATATTGGTCGGCGTTATCTACCGCCGACCAGTTGAGCTGTGCCTGGCCGTTTTGCAGGTCGGTAGCGGCCAAGTCGGCAGGTGTTGCCGGTATCGCCAATGGCGCCAGTGTGCTTGCCTCAACAACATTTGAAAACGCTGAATCACCGCTATTATTCGTCGCTTTTATCCGATAAAAATAAGCAGTGTCGGGCGTTAGGTTGCCGTCCGAATAAGTCGTGCTATTCGCTGCGACAACAGCTAACGCTTGCCAGGCATTGGCGTCAGGGCTGCGTTCGATAGCGAACTGGCTTTCATTGTCGGAATTGTCCTGCCAGTCGAGTTTGATTTGGCTGGAAGATTGCGCTGTGCCGGTTAAGCCGGAAGGCGCCAGCGGCGGCGTTTCGGCCACCGGCTGTGCCAGGCTTAACAGCGTCGTTTCCGCATCGGCTATGCCTGATCCGCAACCGGTGCAGGTGGCCGGAAAGGGGCGCGCATTGGCCTTAATGCTGGCCTCTACGGCAGCATAAGTATCTACACAACTTTACCTAAAAATTGCTGAGCGGTTGCTTTCAAAC
>JBLRXA010000002.1:0-52143 GCA_047920955.1 Methylobacter sp.
TTATACTCGGTCTTCAAGTTTTTTTAGCTTGACTGAAGCGAATCCAGATAAATCAAGGTGTTCCCGTTAATGGTGTCAAGGCTTACATGGCAGCACTTATGCCTGCAAGGCCTGGTTTTCTGGAGTCCTATAAAATCAAGAATTAAAAACTTGAACATCGAGTTATACACTCAACCTCAACGGCAGCCGACAAACCGTAAACTTAGCAGCAGACACGCCTTTATTATGGGTGTTGCGCGACCATTTGAATCTGGTCGGCACTAAATTCGGCTGCGGCATTGGACAATGCGGCGCCTGCACGGTGCATATAGACGGCCAACCGACCAGAGCTTGCCAACTTACCGTTGCCGATGTCGGGCAGCGTCAGGTGACTACGATAGAAGGCTTGTCCGTTAACGGCGAGCATCCATTACAGACCGTCTGGCAAGAGCTGGATGTGCCGCAATGCGGTTATTGCCAAGCAGGCCAGATCATGACCGCTGCCGCCTTGCTGAAAAAGAATCCACGCCCTACTGATGCCGATATTGACAGTGCGTTAGCCGGTAATCTGTGCCGTTGCGGTACTTATCTTCGTATTCGTGCGGGCATTCACCGTGCGGCAACCCTCGCTACTAAGGAGTCTATATGAGTGTTGATCAGTTGAAAAATGCCAGCCGCCGCGATTTTTTGCGCAAGTCGGCGCTTGCAAGCGGCGGCCTGGTTCTCGGTTTTTATGTCAATATCGCCAATAGTGCCGATGAGCGGGTGGCTAAACCGTCCAGTATTTTGGCGACCGGCGCGTTTAAACCGAATGCCTTTATCCAAATCGCCGCCAATGGCACGGTGACGCTGATCAGCAAACAACCTGAAATCGGCCAAGGCATCAAAACCTCGCTGCCGATGATTATTGCCGAGGAATTGGAAGTCAACTGGAAAGACGTGGTGATTGTTCAAGGCGATTTAGATCCGATTTATGGCAGCCAGAGCGCCGGTGGCTCACGGTCAACGCCAACCAATTACGAGGACTTCCATCAACTCGGCGCCACTGCCCGCACCATGCTGATTCAGGCGGCTGCGGCGATTTGGGGCGTTCCGGTCGCCGAACTGGCCGCTCATGACAGTGCTGTTCATCATACCGCCAGCGGGCGACGGCTCAGTTATGGCCAGTTGGCTGAAAAGGCTTCCGGCTTGTCGGTTCCGTCCCCCGAATTGGTCAAGCTGAAAGATTCAAAAGATTATAAACTGCTGGGTACGCGCATCGGCGGCATTGATAACCCCAGCGTGGTGACCGGCAAGCCCTTGTTCGGCATCGACGTGAAATTACCCGGAATGCTGTACGCCATTTACGAAAAATCGCCGGTGTTTGGCGGCAAAGTGCTTAGCGCCAATCTGGACACAATCAAGTCGCTGCCCGGTGTAAAAGATGCCTTCATCATTCATGGCGGCTCCAATTTTAAAGGCTTGCTGCCCGGTGTCGCTATCGTAGCCGATTCGACTTGGGCGGCTTTTAGCGCCCGCAAACAGCTGGCGGTGGTTTGGGATGATGGCGCGGCGGCCAATCAAAGCTGGGCGGGTTTTAGCGCCAAAGCCAATGAGGTATCAACGCAAGCCGGCAGCGATATTCTGCGTAATGACGGCGATGCCAAGGCTGCGCTGGCGGCCGCCGAGAAAACGGTAGAAGCTGCGTACAGTTATCCGTTTATCTCACACGCCAGTATTGAGCCGCAAAATTGTACGGCCTGGTATAAAAATGGCGGGATTGAAATCTGGGCGCCTACGCAAAATCCAGAAGCCGGTCAAAAAGTGGTGACGGAAACACTGGGCATCCCTAAAGATAAAATCACCTTGCACATCACCCGCAGCGGCGGCGGTTTTGGCCGACGCTTGATTCCCGATTATATTATCGAAGCGGCGGCTATCGCCCGGCATCTGACGGTACCGGTTAAATTAACCTGGACGCGTGAAGACGATATGCGCCATGACCATTACCGCGCTGGCGGCTTTCATTTTTTGCGCGGCGGGCTTGACGGGCAAGGTAAGCTGATTGCCTGGCACAACCATTTTGTGACCTTTGCCAACAAAGTCGTTAAAGACGGCCAGTCAAAACTGGAGCTTGGTAGCGGCGCTAATCTGTCTGGCGATGAGTTCCCTGGCCGTTGGGTTGAAAATTGCCTGTTGGAACAAACGCCGCTGGAATGCAATATTCCGATGGGGCCTTGGCGGGCGCCGCGCAGCAATGTGTTGGCTTGGGTGTTCCACAGTTTTATCGATGAACTGGCACATGCGGCAAACCGCGACCCGCTGACCTTCCGTTTGGAAATTCTGGGCGATAAAGGCTTTATTCCGGGTAGCGACGAAAAAACCGGCATACCCTATGATGTCAAGCGCATGAAGCAGGTCTTGCAACATGCGGCGGAACAGGCCGAGTGGGGCAAAAAAACCTTTCCACGCGGTCAAGGCCAAGGTATCGCCTTCCATTTCAGCCATCGCGGTTACATTGCGCAAGTGGCTGAAGTCACCGTGTCCAATGACGGCAAACTCAAAGTTGACCGGGTCGTGGTGTCGACCGACATCGGCGCGCAAATCGTTAATCTCAGCGGCGCGGAAAATCAGGTGCAGGGTTCGGTGATTGATGGTCTGGGCGCGCTCGTCTTTCAGGAACTCAATATCGACCAAGGCCGCATCGTTCAGGGCAATTTTGGCGATTATCCGATGCTGCGTATCGCCGACGCGCCGACGCGGGTGGATGTGCATTTTCTTCAGACTGATAACCCGGTAACCGGTTTGGGCGAGCCTGCCTTGCCGCCGCTGGCGCCTGCGGTGTGCAATGCGATTTTTGCCGCCACTGGCATCAGGGTGCGCCAACTGCCGTTGCTGCGGACTGATCTGAGTTGGGCTTAATCCGTAGCGATACATTTTAATCGTGATTTTTGGTTTTTCAGGTAGGGTATGCGTACATACCGTTATAATCAAGGCAACAGGCACACGCAGCGTACCCTACGGTGAATGATAAAGCCGAAAAGTTAACCGTTCAAAACATAACAACCGTATTTAATAATTCATGGCCAATAAAACCAAGCAGTTAATCGACAGCTACCGGCAACTGCGCCAGCAAGGTGACGATTGCGTATTAGCGACGATTATCGAAACCTTTGGCTCGACCTATCAAAAAGCCGGTGCGCGCATGTTAATCACCCGGCAAGATGAATTAATCGGTTTGCTTGGCGGCGGCTGTTTTGAGCGCGACTTAGTTGAACAGGCGCGTTCGGTGTTTGATAGTGGCGAGGCAAAAACCGTTTGTTACGATATGCGCGCCCCGGATGACATGATTTGGGGCTTGGGTTTAGGGTGTAACGGTGCGGTCACCGTGTTGCTGCAATTATTGCAGGCAGCAGAGCAATTTAGCCCCTTAAGCAGCATTGCCGATGCTAGCGATTCTAACATGACCGGGGTTCTGGTCACTGTGTATGAATCCTCGCATAGCCGCTTTCCGGCCGGTTACAATTTGTTTTTGCCAGCTCCAACTAACGGGTACTTGCCTGCGACCGCTTTTCCCCTCCCCACCGCCGCGACGCAAACCCTCTTGCAACAAAAACCGCGTCTTGAAACCCACCTTATCGACGGCCAAACCGTTAAAGCCTTTTACGATCCGCTACAGCCGCCGCTGCATTTACTGGTTTTGGGTGCAGGCACCGATGCGCTGCCGCTGGTTCAATTTGCCAAAGCCTTAGGCTGGAACGTGACCGTGGTCGACCACAGGCCCGGCTACATCCAACAACAGCGATTCTTGCAGGCTGACCGTCTGCTGCATATTATGCCGGAAGAAATCGGCGCAAAACTGCCCTTGGCGCCGTTTAGCGCGGTGGTGTTGATGACGCACAATATCGAATACGACGGGCGCTATCTTCAAGCCATTGGGCACAGTGACATCCCGTTCATCGGCTTATTGGGGCCTGCGCATCGAAAAGACCGGCTATTACAGTCGCTGGGCAGTCAAGCGGCTGCTATAAGTGACCGCGTATTTGGCCCGGTTGGCCTGGATATTGGCGCCCAAACGCCGGAGGAAATTGCGCTGGCCATTATGGCCGGGATTCATGCCGAGTTGAGCGGACGGAGTGGGCAGCAGTTGAGTATCAAAATCGCGACGTAGGCGTCGCTCCCAGATGGGGGCGACGCCTACGGCGCGACTGGAATGAGCCTATCCTTCTTTAATCAGCCGCAAAGCAATAGAAATAACCCGCGCCGCCGGTGCTGACCAAATTTTCTTGGCTACAGCCTTTGCTATTGTGGGTCGAGTTCCAGGAAACATTGCCCCCAGTCGCGCCTCGGTTGGTGCGGTCAGAGTGACCCACGCGCACACTGCCTTCGCCGCTGCTGGTGTAGTTTTTGCAAGTATGATCTTCGGCATCGGTGTAGGCTGTGCCATCGGGCTTAGAGCCGGTAATCAGGTCATGCTCATTTGGCGTTTCCCCCACACCTTTAATAGGCTCGCCTTTTTCGGTGAGCGTTGTTTTCCGATGTACGTTGTTGCCCAGCTGACCCAGCTCTACGGTGTCGCCGTGTAAATGCGCCAGGTCGTTAGCGATGATGCCACCGTTAGCATTGGCCCATGGCCCATTGCCGATACGATCCCGGGCGTTTATCGCCGGTTTGTCGCCTTCGGCCTGAGTGCTCAGATAAGCCTTCCAGGTACGATTGCCCGCGCCGACAGCACTGGCCAGTTTCTGGCAGTGGGCATCAGCGCCGGCCAGGCCGCCTAAATCTGCACCGTTGCCAATGCCAACGCTGGTGACGAAAAAGCCTAACGGCGGTTTGGGCGGTTCGGCAGGCTTTGCTGTCTCAGTTGGCGCAGGTTCCGCAAAAGCTGCGGTGCTGCCCAGGATAATCAGACTGGCCAAAAAACTACTTTTTTTCATTCATCTTCTCTCATTGATGGTTTAACAAAACGGATATGTGGAGAAAGCTCCAGCTTAAATAGTACGCATTTATCATGCCCAATAAAAACGTGATGATTACCAATAAGTTAAGAAAATTCAGGGTGGCCTGATGTTGCCCTGAAGGCAGGTTTTGTTGATGACCTGTTTGCAGAGGCGCAGTTAGGGCGGGCGGGAGAAGCATTCTGGTAAAATAACCGGCATGGATAATAAACTAAAGATATGGCTGAATAATCCAAGCGGGAATATTCACGTTATGGACATGCCTGAAGAAATTGCTAAGGCGATTGGCGCTAAAAATAACCATGTTGTTTTTTCGGCAGATTCTGCGATTAAAAACAAAAATCATCATCAGGACTTAAGCGAAAAAGATTATAGCTTTCTGCCAAAAATAGGAGAAAACCCAACCATTGCCATTAAGGACGGCACAAGAACTGTTGTATTAGTTAAGCAAGGAGAGAGCATTTATTGGGCGGCTTTAAAGACAACAAAAACAGGCGCAGCAACATTTTTAACATCATTCAGAAAGTCAAATGACAGTGATGTTAATCGCTTGCTAAAGAAGGGGGATGTTATTTATGGGGAATGGAAAAAATAGTGGGGTGTCCCTGACACACCCCTGTCACCGCGCGGGTGGACTCCCCTTCCCACCGAGGAAACTTTTTGTCTACCAGGAATAGACTCAGCAAAACTGCCGGGAGATTTTGCCGCGATGGCTTGTCGCTAAGTATAACCGCCCAAACAAAAATAGCAAACCGCCTAACCCTGCCGTAATAACCGCTGAAAAACAGTGGCCGATCATTTCAAACAGCTGTTGTTCAGGAAACACCCAAGTAACAAAAGCCCTTGCTAACTGATGCTGAACAAGCAGACAGCTTTGTTCAGTTATTCAAAATACGCCCCTCTTTACGTCCCGCACAAAATCTTAACAAATCCATAATTTCAATTAAAAATCAGCCGTATACAGTCAATTTTTGGCGCGTATTTTTGCTGTTTTGAAGACTCTATTATCACCTGGCACGCTCTGTGCTTTATTCATAACGTCAGTGTCCACTAAAGCCGGACTGTCGTGGGTTTTCCCCGTCGATTCATCAACGGAATGAATTGCTTAGGTCCGGCGCCTTTTTAAGAAACGGGAGAACTCTCATGAATAGACCTGTACTCGCTTTTAATGAATTTGAACCGGCTACGCCGTTGCTGGATAAGAAAAAGGCGACTGTCATTTCTTTGCGGCCGGATGCTGTCCAGTCGATAGCCGCTTTTTCGTCGGCGTTGTCGCTGGCGCATTTTAGGTCTGACTCCGATCATCGCGACAGCAAGCTCGTCGACTATTTATTGTTGGGCGTGTTGTCGCTCTTTGTGCATTCGGCGGTGGTTGATCATTTCAAACAGCTGCCGCTTGAACAGGAAGTATTAACTGAGCCGGTGAAACCGTCGAAAGTACAAATTTCGTTTGTGCGTCCACCGCCGCCAAAACCTATGGTGCAGCCGCCACCGCCACCGCCGCCCAAAGTGGTGGCGCTGAAAAAGCCGCCAAAACCGAAGGTACAACCCAAACCCGCGCCCAAGTTTGTTGAAACCAAGCCGGTACCGACGCCTGCACCAGTGATACAAGCCGACGCGCCGGTGATTCCGGCGCCGCCCGCGCCACCGCCGCCACCTGTGGTAGAGGAAAAAGTGACGCAACCGAGCGCTGGCGCCGGTTATTTGAATAATCCGCCGCCGGTTTATCCTGAAATCGCGATGGATAGAGGCTGGGAAGGCAAGGTATTAATGAAGGTGCATGTGCTACCTAGCGGTAAGCCAGACAAGGTTTCGGTATTGAAGTCCAGCGGCAAAGACGTGCTCGACGATGAAGCCGTTAAAACGGTTAAAAAATGGTCATTTGTTCCCGCCAAACGCGGCACAACGCCGATTGCGGGCTGGGTCACAGTTCCTATTTCTTTTAATTTACAAGGTTGAGGGTTTATTTATGGCAGAAACAACATCTACTGCAGCGGACATTGCACCGGCAGTTAATCAAACACCGATTCAGGGTGATCCGGCTCTTTCAGCGCCATCAGCGGCTTTGGATCATGCGTCGGCAGTCAATCAAACACCCATTCCGGGTGACCCGGTTCTTTCAGCGGCGGCTGCCGATCATGCGCCTGCGGTTGCCAATCTGGCTTCGTCGGCAAGTGATGCGGCGCCGGTGGCTGAGGAATTGACCTCGGCGCTGATCGTCGATGCCACCTTATGGATTTTAATCGGCTTTTCGGTGGTGACATGGGCATTGATACTGATTAAGGGCATACAACATGCGCGAATTTCTCATCATAACCGCAGTTACGGCAAGAAGTTTTGGGGCGCCGCAGATTTTCAAACGGCGTCTGCTTTGGAAGGCGCTAAAGGTCCTGCGGCCCGGGTCGCTGGCATCGGTTTCGCGACGTTATTGGAAGCCGACGGCGGTACCACGACGCACGACCTTGAACATACCGGCGACCGTCAGGAGCTGTTGGACAGACGCTTGCGCCAGCAGATGCAAAAAGAACGCGGCGCGCTGGAAAGCGGTTTGGCCATTCTGGCGACTATCGGCAGTATCTCACCGTTTGTCGGGCTGTTCGGCACCGTTTGGGGGATTATGGGCGCATTGACCAGCATCAGCAAAAGCGGCTCGGCTAGTCTGGATGTGGTCGCAGGGCCGATTGGCGAAGCACTGGTGGCTACAGCGGTCGGTATTGCAGTCGCGGTGCCTGCGGTGATTGGCTATAACTTTTTTATCCGCCGGAACAAGGTGATTTGGGCGTTTTTGGATGACTTTTCCATTGATTTTGTGCATCTCGCCTTAAAAACCTCGTTCTTAATTTCGCGGCCAGCTGCAGCTACGGCGCGTACTAGCGTCCAGCCAAGCAAAAAACCGGTGGTTAAGACCAGCAACCTTGATGACTTACAGATTGAAGGAGCGCAAATCTAATGGCGATGAATACCAGAGATAGCGGCGGTGACGATGATGTCATGGGTGAAATCAACGTCACGCCCTTGGTTGATGTGATGTTGGTGTTGTTGGTGGTATTCATTGTTACCGCGCCATTGTTGACCCAGGCGGTGCATGTCAATTTGCCGAAAACCGCAGAAACCGCACCGCCCGAAGAAAAAGAAGCGATTTATATCAGTGTCGATGCCACCGGAAAAGTGTTCATCGATAAAACCGAGATTGCACTAGCAGCCTTTGAAGGCGAACTGTTAAGCCGCAAAACCGCCGACCCTGAAATTGCCCTCAACCTCAATGCCGATGATGCCGTGCAATACGGCACCGTCGCCAAAGTGATGGCGGCCATCGAACGTTCCGGCATTACCAAGCTGTCAGTGTTAACACTGCCCAGCAAATAAACAACACAACAAAAATGACACCCGCCTTTTTAGGCGGGCTAGGGATGCTTTGCCTAAACAAACAGAGAGTATTTAGGCGGATTTAATTTTTTAAGGGGTAATTAAGATGAGTATTAATAAGCAAGGGAGCCGCCGACAAGGCTCAAGACAAGGGTCAAAATCAGTGGTCGAGGCCGGAGGAAAGGCCGTAATGCAACACAGCCAACGGGCAACATTAAGCGGTGCCGCAATGCTGATGGCTGGAGCTTGTCTGTTAGTACCCAACTACGCTTCCGCCGAAGAAGTGCCGACCGATGCAGCGGCTGAAATTGCGCGCTTAAAGCAGCAGTTGGAAGAAACCAAACAGGAAAACGAGCTGCTTAAAAATGCGCTGATTAACAACGATAATCCGGCCAATTCTGCGGATGCAGTGTCGGACCAGCCACCGCCAGCCACGGCTGCTACCGCCCCGATAGAGGAACAGGCCAAAGAAGAAAGCTCTTTTATCGAAGAACCTAAAAACCTGTCCGAAGTGGTGGTGACCTCACGGCGTAAAGAAGAAAAATTGCAGGAAGTGCCTATTCCTATTGCGGTAATCAGCGGCGAGCAAATGCGCCGTGACAATATCGTGTCCGTGCAGGATTTTTCCCGGCGTGTGCCTAACTTGGGTGTTACCAGTTCTAACGTTCGGCAGACCAGTATCGCCTTACGCGGTTTAGGCAAGAACAGCGGTAATGAATCGATGGAGGCCAGTGTCGGCGTGATGGTCGACAATGTCTGGTCGTCCTGGGTCGGTTCGACCTGGAGCAACTACGTCGATATCGATCATGTCGAAGTTCTGCGGGGGCCGCAAGGCACTTTGCAAGGCAAAAACAGTAACTTAGGATTAATCAACGTCAATACCAAATTGCCGTCGTTTAAATCCGGCTATTACATTGACGGTTTTGCCGGTAATCGTGACAGTTTACAAGGTAAAGCATCGGCTACCGGACCTCTGATTGATGGTTTGTTGGCTTACCGGGCATCGGTCTATGTTGACAAGCGCGATGGTAATATTCAAAACTTTGATGCGCCGGTGACGCAAGGCAATCTTCAGGAAACCAACGCCATGGGTGGCCGTATACAGTTTTTGTTCACGCCCACCGACAATCTGTCGGCGCGCATCATTGCTGACCGCTCAACGTCCACGCAGACCATGAGTGTCAGCCCTATTATTGAAGATCCGACCACTTTTGCCGATGGCACAGTCAGGCCGACGACGTTCAGTTCACGCTTGAACCGCGATTGGTTCAGTTCCATTACTAACTCCGGCCAGCCATTAGCGGTTATTGGCAATCCGCGCGGCGTGGCGCGTGACAATCATGAAGTGTCGCGTGGCGATCAACAAGGCGCATCCGGTGAGATTAACTGGGATGTGGCCGGGCATAAATTGACCTCCATTTCGGCCTATCGCTACTCCCTGTTCGAGCCGCATCATGACGGCGATAACAGTACCGCCGACATTCAACAGATCAGTGGATGGACGGTACAAAACCGGCAGTGGTCGCAAGAATTCCGTATCGCATCACTGGAGCCTGCCTTTAATTTTGTCGACTATCAAGCCGGTATTTTTGCGCTACGCAGTTCCGCCGATGTCGAAAATCAGCGTCGGTTTGGTTCTGACGCCGGTGCCTTTTATGCCAGCAATGCGATTTATAACGCCTTGAATGCCAGCCCGGATGGCCGGGAAGTGCTGCAAAAATCGCTGAACCGGGTGCTGCAACAAGGCTACAGAAACCCTGAAGTGACCAGTGTCGCCGGTTATGGTCAGGTCAACCTGCATTTTACCGATGCGGCAACTTTGACCTTAGGTCTGCGCCATACCTGGGAGGATCGTGACAACGTCGGTTATGACGGCTTTGTCGGCGGCGAAGATTTGAATGCGCTAACCGGCAGCACCACGGTAAACGGTGTCAGCACGGCCAATTCCGCACTCGCTTCAACCATTAGACGGGCAGCGGTGGGGAATGTCTGGGAAGCCGATCGTCAGGGTTTTACCCAAACCGCGCAAAATTGGCTAGTCAATCCGAGTTATAAAATTAACAAAGACATGATGGTTTATTTCTCTGTCGCTGGCGGACAAAAATCGGGCGCTGCGCAATTTGCCAATAACGGCCGCATTGAGAACGTCGATCCGGAAAATGTCATGGATTATGAATTGGGCTTAAAAAGCAGCTGGTTCGACCGCAAACTGGCCTTCAATATCAACTTATACAACACCGATGTTGAGGGCTTCCAGTCACAGTTGGTTATACCCGATACCGCGACAGCATCGGGCCTTCGCACTACGTTGGGTAATATCGAAGGCATACAGTTACGCGGGATAGAGCTGGAAACTAATTGGCAGGCTGCACAAGGTTTGAGTTTCTTCTTAAACGGCTCATTTAACCATGCGGTTTATACCGACTTCAGCAATGCGCCTTGCCCGGCTGAACTGAATGCGGGCGGTCAACCTTGCGATCAAACCGGTAAGCAAATACCCAATGCGCCTAAGTTTACTGCGAACTACGGGGTCGATTATCGGGTGCCGCTGGGCTTTGGCAAATGGAATGACTTTGGCTTGGAATGGCATGCATTTTTGGTTGACAGCTATAAATCCCGCGCCAACTTTAATTCGAACCTGTCGTCATCGGGTGTGCAAACTGCTTATCACGTGACTGACGGCGGTATCGGTGTCGGCACTAAAAACGGCAAGTACAGCCTGAATTTGGTCGGCAGAAACATTTTCGACACGGCTTATCTGACCAACGCCGGGCAGTATTCACCAACGGGTGGGGCGACCGGCACTTATGGCGATGGGCGTTATTACGGCGCGCATTTCCGCGCCAATTTTTAATCGGCTTGATGGTAGGCAGCAGGGACGCTTTTTGCCTCAGCCTTTGTGTTAAAACAAATTGACCTTTATTTGGAGAAAATCATGTTAGTAAAAATTGCACCTACAAAATTCTATCCACTGCTTGGAACTTTACTGTTCGCAGCCGCCGTACAGGCCGATGATCCGGTGACACCGGCCATTCCTGGCGTTGCTGCGGGCGGCGTTGTTATCGATGTGATTAAAGAAGGCTTTAAAGGCACCGAAGGGCCTATTGCTTATTCCGACGGCAGCCTGTTGTTTACTGAAACCAATGAAAACCGGATTGTGCGCATTGCCCCGGACAATACCGTTTCAAGCTTTTTAGAAAATTCCAACGGCGCTAACGGCTTGGCTTTAAACGCCGACGGCGAGCTGATTGCGGTGCAAACGCTCAAACCGCAGGTTGGCATTATTTATCCGGCAGAAAAACAGAAGGTGTTGGCTGAAAACTTTGAAGGCGTAGCTTTCCAGCGGCCCAATGATGTCGTGCTGCACAGCAGCGGCACTGTTTACTTTACCGACAGCGGCACGCGTCCGACCAAAGAAAACCCTAACCCGCCGTCATCACATCCCGGCGTATTTTCCATTAATTCAAGCGGCGAACTGAAGCGTCTGGCCAATGATATTGAGCGGCCTAACGGCATTCAATTGAACAAAGCGGAAAACATTTTGTATGTCGCCAATACCGCAGGCGAACACATTTTGGCTTACGACATTGCCGCTGACGGTTCCATCTCGAACAAGCGAAACTTTGCCAAGTTGGACGGCTGGAAAGAAGCCGAAGGCGCTTGGTCGAGCGGTGCTGATGGTCTGGCGATAGATGATGAAGACCGGCTTTATGTGGCTTCAAATGCCGGTGTTGAAGTGTTTGACGCTAAAGGTGCGGCCTTGGGCATTATTAAACTACCTAAAAAGCCGCAAAATATAGCGTTTGCGGGGACTGACAAGAAAAGCCTTTATGTAGTTGGACGCGGTTCGGCTTACCGCATTCCGTTGTTGGCGCAAGGCTTTAAAGGCCGTGCGAAATAAGCTTGCAAGGCTATATCGTTCCCACGCTGGAACGTGTCTCGCTCCCAAGCTCCAGCTTGGGAGTGACTACCCAACAAGTTCTGCTTGCCGAGTAGCATCAAGCAGAGCTTGACGGTAGGCATTCCCAAGCCAGAGCTTGGGAACGAGATAATGTTTCGCAACACCGGAGCGTTACCGGATTCATTCCCACGCTGGAGCGTGGGAACAATAATTATTAGGTGAAACCATGACCCGAAAAACAGCCAAAGACTTCGATCCGGAAGTCTTAAAACTATTCGATAAATACGTCCACGGCGATATTTCGCGCCGGGGCTTTTTAGCGTCGGCGGCAAAATTCACGTTAATTGGGCTGACGGCCGAAGCCTTGCTGGAGACATTAAATCCACGCTTTGCCGAAGCCCAACAAATTAAAGGAGATGATCCCCGCATCGTTGCCAGCTATGTGGAATATCCGTCTCCTCAGGGCTACGACAAGATTCGCGGCTATTTAGTCAAACCGGCTAAGGTCAGCGGGAAACTGCCAACTGTCTTGGTGATCCATGAAAACCGGGGCTTAAATCCGCATATCGAAGATATTACCCGGCGCTTGGCGCTGGATAATTTTATCGCCTTCGCCCCCGACGGCTTGTTTCCGTTAGGCGGCTATCCGGGCGATGAAGACAAGGCGCGTGAGCTATTTAAAGAACTCGATCAAAACAAAACCCGCGCCGATTTTATCGCCGCCGCCGAGGTGCTCAAACAGCTGCCCGAAGGTAACGGCAAAGTCGGTGCAGTCGGCTTTTGTTACGGCGGCGGTGTGGTCAATTATCTGGCAACGCAGCTGCCCTATTTGGCGGCAGCGGTGCCGTTTTACGGCAGCCAGCCTAACGCTGAAGACGTTGCCAAAATCAAAGCGCCGTTGTTACTGCATTATGCCGAAGAAGATGAGCGTATCAATGCCGGTTGGCCGGCTTACGAGGCCGCATTAAAAGCGGCCGCCATCAACTACGAGGCGTATCTCTATTCGGGTGTGCAACATGGTTTTAACAACGACACCACGCCACGTTTTGATGAGGCCGCCGCCAAATTGGCTTGGCAGCGCACCGTTGACTTTTTTAATAAGCATTTACGGGGGGTGGGTTAAACCTGTCATTACAGTTGGTAAATTGGAGTGCAAACCTGGGTTTGCACCCGTACAAGCCCAGGCTTGTACTCCAACCACCCGCTTTAAGTGGATAGCCCGTTAAGGAATAAGCCGACAGCAAAGGACAGCGGTCGACTTTAAAGGAAGCGAAACAGCAAACCTGGAACAGCCCAATCGCTGGCGCCGATGTTGATCAAGTGTGCCTGTGGGGGTGGTCGGCTGTGGCGATGGGGATGTCCCGGTTATTTGTTGGTTCGCAGTTGAAGGACTCTTTGGCAGGAATCGATGGATCGGTTTCCTGTCTTTTTTAAGCGGCGCAGTGTGGTTTCCTGCGCACTTTTTGTAGACACGAATAAAGTGATGATCCCGCTGTGTTATCGGGACATCCGTTAAGAGGAATTAAAATGAAAGTGACTGTCCATATTTGGGATTTACCGCATAGATTGTTTCATTGGCTGCTCGCCGCTTCCGTGATAGCGGCTTATGTCACTGCCAAAATCGGCGGCGAGTGGATTGATTGGCATGGCCGTTTAGGAGTTTTTATCCTCGGCTTGCTGGTGTTCCGTATTGTCTGGGGCTTTATCGGCTCGACCCATTCGCGTTTTTCAAGCTTTTTCCCGACGCTGCCGCGCCTGCTCGCCTACCTGAAAGGCCGCTGGCAAGGTATTGGCCATAATCCGCTGGGCGGCTTGTCAGTGCTTGCGTTGCTCACGGTATTGGCGGTGCAGGTCGGTACCGGCTTGTTCGCTAACGATGATATTGCTTTTGAAGGGCCCTTGTTCGGCTTTATCGATAAGGATACGAGCGATCAGGCGACGGCTTGGCACAACACCACAGTTAATTTTTTGCTGGCGCTGGTTGCACTGCATTTAGTCGCCATTATTTTTTACCGCTGGGTCAAAAAGAACAATCTGGTGGTGCCGATGCTGACCGGCAAAAAACAAATTCCGGTTGCTCTGGCCGAAGTAAGCGATCACGGCCATCGCGCCGGACTGATCCGTTTCGCGCTATCGCTGATTATTTCCAGCACTGTAGCTTGGGGCGCTTCCGGCGGCATTGTCCAGCTATCTGAATTTTATCCGGCTGCCAGCGCCGAGCAGACCGCGCAAGCGCCAGCCAGTTTTTAAAGGCTTATTTTTTACCACAACCACAGAGGACTTAAACTATGAAAAAAAAATTAACACTGGCCATTTTGCTGGCGGCAACAGCTAGCGCAGCCTTGGCCGGGCCTATTGAAGAACAAATCCGCTTTAGGCAGTCGGCGTATTCGTTTGCCGCCTGGAATGTCGGCAAAATCAAAAAACAAGTGGTCACTAACCCTGAAACCTTTAACAAGGATTCGGTTGCGGCGGCGGCCAATGCCATTGCGGCGGTCGCCAATTCAGGCTTAGGGGAGTTGTATGGCGAAGGCACAGATCAAGGCGTCGGCTGGAAACAATCGCGTCTTAAACCTGAATTTTTCCAGAAAAAAGACGAAGTTATAAAAGTGGCCGGGGATTTTAACGCAGCCGCAAACGAGTTGGCGAAAGTGGCGGCAACCGGTGATATTAATGCGATTAAAGAGCAGTTTGGTAAGGTCAGCGAATCCTGCAAAGGTTGCCATGACTTGATTCGGATTAAGGAGTAAAACTGTTACGGGAGCGATGAGGGCATCGCTCCTACACCGTTATACCGCTGATAACAGGCTTTCGTATGGAATGTTCAGGCCATCATGTAGCCGCTTAACCATCTGTAAACTTAAGCCACGTTTATGATTTAAGACTTCAGAGACACGCCCGCTTGAACCAATATACGGTTCAAGGTCTTTCGCTGTCAGTCCCTGTTGCTCCATCCTGAATTTGATGGCTTCGACCGGATCAGTTGCGCTTATCGGATAATGTTTGTTCTCATAAGCTTCAATCAGCGTCACCAGAATTTCCATTTCGTCTGCATCGGCAGTTCCCATTGACGCTTGATATACCCGTTCCAGCTGCGTAAAGGCAGCGCGCAAATCTTCATCGTTTCGGATTGGCTTAATATTCATTGACAGTGTCCACATTGATTTGATCATACTGAGCATGGGTTCCGACAAACTTCACCCAGGCTATTCCTGCTTGATATTGCATTTCTACAACAAGGCGGTATTTGTTACCGGCGATATTGAATACCACGCGATTGTTAGCGCAGATACTCGCATTTTTATACTGCTGCTTTATTTCCTGGGGCGCTCTCCAGTTTGCTTTGCTCACCTCGTCATACCAACTTTGCAAGGCCCCTTTCGAGTCCGAGCGCTCCGGCTGACGCCAAAATTTTACCAGTGTACTCTTGGCGATTACCCTCATATTAATTCTCCCATTACGGGAGATTCTAATCCGCCTTTTTACTTTGGGTCAAGCCTTGAATGGCGTTCAATAACAGCGGCGGCATAACGTTAGTGCGCCTGCTTGTTCAGGAACATAGGCTGGTGTTGGGCTGCTGATTTATCAACAAGGCCAAGCTTGTAGGCCGCCCGCAGCTTTACAATCAAGCCCCGCGTACACAAGAAATCAATATATTTTATCCTTATAAATCAATTTATTATGGTCATCATCAGGCCACTTTATCGACATTGATACGGTGTTGGCGCGATAACTGCATAAAGCTAATCGAAGGTAACGTGATGACGCACATCCTGTGCGCGTTTAGCCATTAAATTGAAAAGGAAATAACCATGAGAACACCGATAAAACTATTGCTACTGCTGTTGATGTTTACCGCGCCTGTCGCTTTCGCAGCCGATGCCGAAAAGAAGCCGGAAGCGGCTGCGCCCAAATATCAGCCAAAATCGTTGCAAATTAACCGTGCGCAACTAGATGCCTTGCTGGAAAAGCCAGAGCAGCTGTTAATTATCGATTTACGCCGCCCGGATGAGCTAAGTTCCATTGGCGGTTTTCCGGTTTACCTCAGTATCCAAGCCAATCAATTGGAAAACAGCCTGGCCTTTATTCCTAAAGACCGGGGCATTATCACCGTATCGAATCACGCTGGACGTTCCGGTAAATCGGCTGATTTTTTAGCCGAGAAAGGCTTTAAGGTGCTGGGTTATGTCGGTGCGCAATATTATGAACAAGAAGGCGGCAAGCTGACCAAAATTGCCATTCCTGCACCTAAACCAGTAACAGACGAACACAATCACTAAAAAGCGTAGCTCACGCTGGTTTGAACCGCTTTTATTTTTGGAGTAAGGCAATGAAAAACAAACTATACCTCGCTGTGATGTGCGCACTGGCCGGCATGGCTGGCGAAGCAGGATCGGCTGTGGACACTTTCTACGGGGCTGTCGGTCAAATCGGCGCGAGCCAGAAGACGGATTTATTTAACAGCCCGGTTGCAGCCATCGGCGCGCAAGCACCGACAACCGACAGCAAGTCGGCAGCCGCCGAGGCTAATGCGCCGCAGGCGGCACAAACAACACCGGCAGTAACAGACACTAAACCGTTGGTTGCTGAAGCCATCGAAGCTAAGCCTGCAAAATCGAATTTATGGTCGTACCAACCGGTAAAAAGCCCGGAAGTCCCAACCGTCAAGCAGCAAGCCTGGGTCAGGACGCCTATTGATGCCTTTGTTTTGGCTAAACAGGAAGAAAAAGGCCTGACGCCTTCAAAAGAGGCTGATCGTGCCAGTTTTATCCGTCGGGCTACTTTGGATGTATTGGGCGTCATTCCGACACCTAATGAAGTGGATGCTTTTGTTAATGATACTTCCGAAAATGCCTACGAAAAACTGGCCGACCGGCTCTTGGCTTCGCCTAAATACGGCGAGCGTCAGGGCCGTAAGTGGCTGGATTTGGCGCGTTATGCCGACAGCACGGGTTTCCAGAACGATAACGACCGTTTGAACATGTGGCGTTATCGGGATTATGTCATTAACGCGTTTAATGATGACAAACCCTATAGCCGATTTATTCAGGAACAGTTAGCTGGCGATGAATTGTGGCCGGGTGACGAACAAGCCTTGGTGGCAACCGGGTTTATGGCGCAATTTCCGGATAACAGTAATTCGCGTGACTTGGTGCAACGTAAATATCAAATTACCACTGACATTACGGATACCGTAGGCAAGGTTGTGATGGGGCAGACGCTGGAATGCGCACGCTGCCACAACCATAAATTCGACAAAATAAGCCAGAAGGATTATTTCTCGTTCCAATCCTTTTTCGCCAATATCGCGCCGGTGGATAACATTCCTGCCAAAAAAGGCGCAGTTGAGGTGGCTTATGATGAGCAATGGGATAAATGGCAGGCCGCCATTAAAGACATTCGCGCCCAGCAAAAAGCCATTATCGATACTCATCGCGATGAGGCGCTCAAATATCATAAGGAACGCTATCTGACCGATTCCCGCGAAGCGATTTTCAAGCCGAAAGAGCAGTGGACGGCACAGGATCGCTGGGTCAACCATCGTTTGGCCAATGTGACCAATGAAGCGAGTTTGCAATCGTTCTTCCGCGAGCGTGGCGAGAGCTCCGACGCTAATACCTATGACAAAAAAATTGCCGAACAATGGGCGGAACTGGAAAAGCTAAACAAGGAGTTACGCAAGTTTGATGACTTAAAGCCCGGTACTGCGTCTAACACCATTTCCGCGATGACTGAGCTAGGCTATGCCGATGCGCCGCCGAGCTTCGTTTATGCGGTGGGCGACCATGAAAAACCGCTGGAACAGGTAGAACCTGCTTTCCCTGCTGCCATTACCAGCGAAAAACCGGATATTAAGGCGCTGCCGTTTTCATCCGGTCGCCGTTCGGCCTTGGTGAAATGGTTGACCAGCGATTCTAACCCATTGACTGCCAGGGTTTATGTTAACCGGGTTTGGGATCAATATTTTGGTACAGGCATTGTGGCAACCGTGTCGGATTTCGGTAAAGCCGGTGATAAACCTAAAAATCCGGAATTACTGGATTATCTGGCCAGCAAATTTGTCAAGGATGGCTGGAGCGTCAAGAAGCTGCATAAGGAAATCCTGTTGTCCAGCGTCTATCGCCAAGCGTCCGATTACCGTGAAGATGTGGCAAAGGCCGATCCGGATAACGCATTGCTGGCGGTGTTCCCGCGCCAACGTTTGGAAGCTGAACAAGTTCGGGATTCGCTGTTAGTCGCTTCCGGCAAGCTGGTTGATGAAGTCGGCGGTCCTAGTGTGTATCCGCCTTTGCCTTCGGTGATCAATACCAACTATCGGAATAACAATGCACAGTTTAATGACCGTATGTGGCGGACATCCAAAAATGCGCATGACCATAACCGCCGTAGTTTGTATGTGTTTACCCGCCGTAGTATTCCTTATCCAATCCTGGATTCGTTCAATATGGCGTCGCCGCAGGAAGCGCACAGCAAACGTGAGGTAACGACCACGCCGCTGCAGGCATTAACCTTGTTTAACAGCGAATTGATCTTTGATTGGTCAAAATCATTGGCTGGGCGGGTGATTAATGAGTCCAGTGAAGCAGAATCCGACCGCATCAATCGCTTGTATCAGATTCTGTTTGCACGCAACGCCACTAATGAAGAACAGGGCGCCCTGCGTACTTTCCTGGATGAGCAGGCAAAAGTGATCAGTGCCAAAGCGGCAAACGGTAAGTTTGAAATCAACATACCAAACGATATTAAAGACAAAAAAATCGATAATCCGATTCGTGCCGCAGCATTCGTAGATTTGGTGCATACGGTGGCCAATTCCAATGAGTTCATTTATCGGTTCTAAAAGTAGCCGGAGTGACCGGCAGCTTAATGCGCTGTCGGTCAGTCAGTCCCGTAACAGATTTAATTTACAAGAGTGAATACTATGAACAATAAATCAAGACGTAACTTTCTGATCAAAACCGGTTATGGCCTAGGCGGACTTACTGTGAGCGGATTGCTGCCCGGCGGTGGCGTTATCGCCAGTGCGTTGGCTAATGATGCGGCGTTAAGTGCCATTGGCGGCGAAAATCCGCTGGCCGCCAAGGCGCCGCATTTTGCCGCCAAGGCGAAAACCGTCATTTGGCTGCACATGGCCGGCGCGCCCAGCACCCTGGATTTGTATGATTACAAACCGGAACTGGTCAAGCGTGCGGGCACCCCGATTCCCGAATCATTTTTGAAAGGCATCAAAACCAGTACCCAGGGCGGTATCACCAAATTGATTGCCACCAACCGGACGTGGAAACAACACGGCCAAAGCGGTGCCTGGTTCTCGGATTGGCTGCCCAACTTGGCCGAACATGCCGACGATCTGGCTTTCATCAAATCCAGTGTCACCGTGGGCGCTACCCATGATATTTCCATTATGAAACTGAATTCAGGCGGATTGAATCCCGGCCGTCCTACCCTCGGTGCATGGATTCAATATGCGTTGGGTTCGGCCAACCATAACTTGCCGGCTTATGTGGTCTTGTACAACGATAAACGCGAGCCGCGTGGCGGGGTCACCAACTGGGACTCCGGCTTCCTGCCTGCCGTGTATCAAGGTACGCCGTTCCGTCCCGGCGATTCGCCGATTCTGCATTTGCAAAACCCGCAATTTGTCGCAGATTCCGAAAAACGTAATGCACTGGATTTGTTGCGCCGTCTCAATGAGTCCCATTCCGGGCGTTATCCCGGCGATACCGAATTGCAGGCGCGTACTGCATCATACGATTTGGCTTATCGGATGCAGGAAACTGCGCCGGAAGCGGTGGATTTCAGCAAAGAATCCGAAGCCACCAAAAAGCTATATGGCCTCGATGATGAAGTCACCCGGCCTTATGGCGAACTTTTGTTGCGTGCCAGACGCTTAACCGAACGCGGCGTGCGTTTTGTTCAAGTGGTTTCAGGACCCACCGACATCAAAGGCGATAGCCGCGACTGGGATGCGCACCAAAACATTGAAGATAATCACAGTAAGCATTCCAAAATCATCGACAAACCGATTGCCGGTTTGTTGAAAGACTTAAAAGCCAAAGGCATGTTGGATGATACCTTGGTGGTGTGGACGTCTGAGTTTGGTAGAACGCCTTGGAGCGAATCCGGCGACGGCCGCGACCATAATCCTTGGGGTTACACGCAATGGATAGCAGGCGGCGGCATTAAGGCAGGCTACACCCACGGCGCGACTGATGAGTTGGGCGTACAAGCGGCTAAAGGTACTGAGGTCGATACCTATGATTTACATGCGACGATATTAAATCAGTTGGGTCTCGATCATTTGAAATTGATTTATAAATATCAAGGCCGTTCGGAACGCCCGACCGTTGTTTATGGCAAGGTCATTAAGGAACTGGTGGCTTAAAGCGAAAGGCTGGCGTGGTCGTTCTGCGTAGCGCCGACAGCATCAAGGATTTTATTGATATGAACAAAATGATTAATCTTTTTGGCATCGTTTTCTTATTGGCCGCCGGTTTGGTTTATGCCGAAGCAGAATTCGATTTTGAAGAGCTGATGGAGTCTGTCGACACGCATTCACATAACCTGCAAGGTGAAATTGCCAGCAAAAATAGCGCAGAAACTATTGCGCTGGCTAAAGCCATGCAGGATGAATTTAAGTTGGTCGAAGGCTATTTTGAAAAAAGGGGCGATGCTAATGATGCGGTAGTCGATGCCAAGAAATACCAGGAATTGGCTGCCGAAATTATTAAATTCGCTGAAGCGAACAACTTTGAGGCCGCATCGGATAAAGCCATTGAAATTTCCAAGGCTTGCGATACGGCCTGCCATGACCAATATAAACCACTTTAAGGGCAACAAATTATGAACCGATTTTTACTCGGCTGTTTACTGTCAACAGCAATGATTTTGCCGGCTGTTGCGGCTTTGCCCGAAGGCCACCCGGCGCCTGATTTTCAGGCGCAGGCGTCTTTAGCAGGCAAGGCTTTCACTTATTCACTAAAAGAGTCGCTGCAACAAGGCCCGGTGGTGGTGTATTTTTACCCGTCCGCCTACACCGGCGGCTGCAATATTCAGGCGCATACGTTTGCAGTCAACCATGACAAATTCACCGCAGCGGGCGCGTCGGTGGTTGGGGTGTCCTTAGATGACATCGAACGGCTTAATGAGTTTTCCGCCGACCCTGAATTTTGCGGCGGCAAAGTGGCGGTAGCGTCTGATAGTGATGGCACTATTGCCAGGTCTTACGATTTGGTGGTTAAGGAGGCGGCAGTCGGTAAAAAAGATTCGCGTGGCGTTGAAATTATCCACGGTTTTGCCGAACGTACCACCTTCATCGTTACCCCGGACGGCAACATTGCCGCCACTATAAGCGGCCTTAAACCGGCAGAGAATGTTGCCAAGGCATTGGAGATTGTCCAGCAACTGGCGGCTGATAAGGCATCTGCCAACTAAATATGGGGCGTATAGGTCACCTGCGCTGCAACAAAAGCGCGTTAGTTTTGGTGCTTTTTGCTTCAGCCAGGGTTGCGGCTGGAGCAGAAAGCGGCGGCAATCCGGCAATCGGCCAGCAACAATCCGAACAAGAGCGCTGCCAGGAATGTCATGGCGCTGTCGGCCTGAGTAGCAATGAAAAAATCCCCCATCATGCCGGACAAATCGCTGGCTATCTGATTAAGCAACTGCGTGATTTTCAATCCGGCGCGCGTCATCACGAGGTGATGAACCTGATGGCAGAGGACTTGGCCGATGCTGACGTTGCCAATATTGCCGCTTATTTTGCCAGCCAACCGGTTATGCCGGGCGATGCGGCTGGCAGCAAAGAAAATACTTTAGCCGAAAATCTGTTTGTGAATGGCGATCCATCACGCGCACTTCCCGCCTGTGCCAGTTGTCATGGCGAGAACGGCAAAGGCAGGGTGGCGAATCAGCTGTTTTATCCGGTGATTGGCGGCCAACGTAGCGTTTATTTGCGTGGTCAGTTGGTTAGTTGGAAATTAGGGGAACGCAACAACAGTCCGGATGGCGTGATGAATAAAGTGGCGAAAGCGCTCAGTGATGAGGAAATCGATGCGCTGGCAGATTATATTTCCGGGTTGTAGTGTGGTTTTCGTTCAACTATTTATTTTTTCAGAGATTCTCTCGTTCCCAAGCTCTGCTTGGTTGTAGTCACTCCCAAACTGGAGTTTGGGAGCGAGAAAGGCGATTTGTGCGGAGCGATAAGCACAACAGCTTGTTTTGTATTCAACTATTCATTTTTTTCAGAGACCCATCATCATGAAGAAGTTGTTAAATCGGTTGTTATATTTAGTCCATCGCTGGGTAGGCTTGGTGTTGGCTTTATTTATGTTTTTTTGGTTTGCGACTGGTCTGGTCATCATGTATGCCACGCCAACCACACAAAACCGCAGCCAGCAACTGGCTCATGCCGAAACCTTGTTGCCCGATATGGGTTGGCTGAGTTTGGGCGAGGCTTGGGAGCGTAGCGCCGAACAGCGAAAAGCCGCTGCCAACAAACTCAAGGCAACAAAAAATAAGCCAGACGATACCGCTGTCAGCATTGCCGATGCCCGCTTGGTGCGCAGTGCCGGTGAACCGCTGTGGTTGGTAGAAGATAGCCACGGCCTGCGTTTTGCGCTATCGGCGCTTGATGGTTCGCTGCGTGAAACCACGCCGGAACTGGCGGTTAAGATTGCCGAAAACTGGTTTCAAGCCAGCGACAGCAAAAACCTTATTGCGGCTCATTATGTAGAAACGGTGGACAATCCGGTTATTTTGCGCAATCAAGACGCTTTGAGCCCGTTTCATCGTATTGCTGTCGGCGACGGCGGCGAATTGTTGATTTCGGCGCGTACCGGCGAAGTATTGCATGCGTCTACGCGTGTTGACCGCGCTTTTTATTGGGCGGGAAATTGGCTGCATTTGTTCAAACCGCTGGAATCCATCGGCTGGGGCTCCATTCGTCACGATGTGCAGTTATGGTTGGGTTTTTTGGCGACGGTGGCGACCTTGCTCGGTCTGGTTATTGGCTGGTTGCGCTGGCGGCCGGGTTTCGGCGGCAAGCCGACTTACTCCCAAGGCCGCACCCAACCGTATCGCGAGTTTTGGTTTAAATGGCATTTCTGGAGCGGCTTAATTGGCGGTAGTGTGGCGCTGACCTGGGCTTTTAGCGGTTTTATCGACACCAATCCCGGCAAGATTTTTTCGCAGGCCAATCCCAATCAGCAAGAAATAAGGCGCTATTTGGGTAATGGCGTACCCGAAGTGATGCGTCGCTGGCGGCCAGTGCTGCCATTGGAGCAGGCGGTGGCGACTGATGGGGCGGCAGTGGTCGAATTGGCGTGGCGACATCTGGATAAAGAGGCGGTGTTGCTGGCTTATCGCCGTGACGGACAACGCTTGCCGCAAACGGCGGACGGCGCGGCCTTGCAATTTAATGATGATGCCCTGCTGGCGGCGGTGCAGCGTGTGGCCGGTCAGGCTGAAGCCGAATCCAGTACGCTGTTGACTGAATACGACAGCTATTACTATCCCCGGCATCATCAAGGTTTGATTGAAAAACCGTTGCCGGTACAGGTGGTGCAATTAGCCGATGCGGCCTCAACCCGTTTTTATCTGGATCCGCAGGACGGCAAGCTGCTTGCCAAGCCCGATAGCAGTGCGCGCACCTTTCGCTGGCTGTATTCAGCTTTGCATCACTGGGATTTCGGCTGGCTTTATTACCGGCCATTATGGGATGTGTGGATGCTAAATTGGGTCGCGTTCGGCTTGGTCTTGGGCGGTAGTTCGCTGGTGATGGGCTGGCGCTTGCTAAAGAAAACCTTGTCCACTAAAAAGCGTCCGCAGTCAGTGCCCAGACGGGTGCCGAGCGTCGGCAATGTGGTTGACATATCGGCGGCCAGGAAAGTTGATGCGATCGAATTTACCCATTCAGCGAAAGAACCTATTATGGATACAAAACATCTAATTTAAAGATATACAAATCTAATAATATCGTTTTATTGCGCATCAGAATTGCCTTAAGATGACAGCGAATGTTAATAGGCAGAGAGTATCGGCTCTGTTAACCCGACTTAATAAAAAGTATACGAGTACATGACTATGGACACATTACTAGGCCGTCATCTTGCGGATAGTCGACAGGAACACGACGTGCCGTTGTTGGCTTTTGATGAATTACAGTCGCGTTCGCATTCTCTTTCATTGCGGGCGACGGCTTTGGTTTTTGAAGACCCCGTTTCCCGGCAGTTACTGGAACAAATCGAGCGTATCGCGCCTAGCGACGCGACCGTGTTAATTATCGGCGAAACCGGCACCGGAAAAGAACTGGTCGCCCGGCATATCCACGCGCTCAGCAAGCGCAGCAAAAATACCTTTGGCGCGTTAAATTGCGCCGCCTTGAGTGAAAACCTGATTGAGAGCGAATTGTTCGGCCATGAAAAAGGTTCATTTACCGGCGCCTTAACGAGCAAGGAAGGCTGGTTTGAAATGGCCAACAAAGGCAGCCTGTTTCTTGATGAAGTCGGCGACTTGCCCTTTAGTATGCAGGCCAAGTTGTTGCGGGTGCTGCAAGAGTGCGAAGTGGTTAAAGTCGGTTCCAGACAGCCAGTGCCGATTGATGTCCGCATTATTGCCGCCACCAATGTCAATCTGGAAGAGGCGGTTGCCGCCTCGCATTTTCGCGCCGATTTGTATTACCGTTTCAATGTGGCGACGATACAGCTAAGTCCATTACGCGAGCGTCCCGCTGATATTTTGCCGCTAGCGCGGCATTTTTTGAAAATTTATGGCGATCGCCTCGGTTATGGTGAGTTTAAATTGTCGCCATCAACCGAATTGACCTTATTGAATTACGATTGGCCGGGCAACATCCGCGAGCTGGAAAATGCGGTTCACCGTGCCTTGCTGGTGTGTCCGAGTAATTGTTTGCGCCCTGAAGATTTTAAGCTGTCCGGCGTTAGGACGCTGGAACTTGCGACCTCGGTTTCAACGACATCGTTGGAAAGCGCCTTGCAGCGTCTTTGCGAGCAGGCGCCGCCGAAGCTGTTTGACATCATAGAAGAGACGGTTATTCGCACGGCTTTTCAATTTTGCGAGGGCAACCAAGTGCAGACCGCACGTTTGCTGGGCATTAGCCGCAATGTGCTGCGCCATAAACTGGGTCTTTATGGCCTATTGCCCAATACGCAGAAAAAGTCGGCGGATAAGGGGGGTGCAGAAATATTTCAAAACCAGAAATCACAGCCAGAAACGCTGTATGAATTGACCTGAGCCGCCTATTCCTGAGAATAGCCATTTCACGGTACACAAGCAGCGCCCACGAAAAAAGCCGTTACACGCATTTTCGTAGGCGCTTCATTTGCAAGTCTTTATTTGGAGTTAAACATGGGTTTTAGCGTCACGCAGTTATTGATTGTATTGGCCATTATCGTGGTTCTTTTCGGCACCAAGCGCCTACGCAATGTCGGCGTTGATTTGGGCGGTGCGATCAATGGCTTTCGCAGTGCCATTAAGGAAGGGGAAAGCACGCCCGTTGACGAAAAAAGCGAGCTTCCCAAAAGTGATGTTATGCTTAAAAACGATAACGTTTAACCCTATTTGTGCCTGCATGATATTTTCATTGAAAAATCGTCCCATCACAGTGATGCCTTTGTAAGCCTGAAAGACTGGCAGCATTTAGATTGATCTACGCATCCGCCTGCGCATTGGTTTCATTAGTTGCTGAGTGAGCCTGTTTTTATCGTCATCGGGTTTATTTTGGTAGTTACTTGCATCTGTTTGCCGGTCCTTTCAATTTTTTCGGCGCAAAAAACGCCCGCCCCAACCGGCAACGACTACGCCAAATAGACTAATCCCCTTGCTTTTTGGTACAATTCGCTAGGTTTTCGGGAGCCTTGGGGCTATCCGTTTTTGTACGTTTTCATTTCATCAATCTGGAGAATATCTATGCCAATTAAAGTTGCAATCAATGGTTATGGTCGTATTGGACGCAATATCGTCCGCGCACTGTACGAGTCAGGCCGTACCAATGAAATCCAAGTTGTTGCAATCAACGATTTAGGTGACGCTAAAACCAATGCCCACCTGACCCAATATGATTCAGTGCATGGAAAATTCCCCTTCGACGTCAGTGTTGACGGCGATTACATCATTATCAACGGCGATAAAATCAGAGTTTTTTCTGAAAGAGATCCCTCAAAATTGCCTTGGGCTGAACTGGGTATCGACGCTGTTCACGAATGTACCGGTTTTTTTGCCAGCAAAGCGAAGGCCTCTGCGCACATTACTGCGGGCGCCAAAAAAGTCATCATTTCTGCGCCCGGCGGTGCTGACGTTGATGCGACCATCGTTTACGGTGTCAACCATGATGTATTGAAAGCCTCGGATACCGTCATTTCCAACGCCTCATGCACCACCAACTGCTTGGCGCCTTTAGTTAAGCCCTTGCTGGACAGCATCGGCATTACCCACGGCTTGATGACCACCATTCATTCCTACACCAACGACCAGGTTTTGACTGACGTTTATCACAGCGATTTGCACCGTGCGCGTTCAGCCACGCAATCAATGATTCCGACCAAAACCGGCGCTGCTGCTGCGGTCGGTTTGGTATTGCCTGAATTGGTCGGCAAAATGGACGGTTTCGCGATGCGCGTACCGACGATCAATGTCTCTGTGGTTGACTTGACCTTCCAAGCGGCCAGAAACACCACTAAGGAAGAAATCGACCAAATCTTGAAAGCCGCATCTGAAGGCCCATTAAAAGGCATTTTGGAATTCAATAGCTTGCCATTGGTGTCAATCGACTTTAACCATAATCCAGCGTCGTCAGTTTATGATTCTGCATTAACTAAAGTGATGAATGGCAACATGGTCAAGGTTCTGTCTTGGTATGACAACGAATGGGGCTTCTCAAACCGCATGTTGGACACCACTATTGCCTTAGTTAACGCAAAATAACGGATTTTCAACCTAATGTTAAGAAGAACCAAAATTTTAGCCACGCTCGGCCCTGCCACCGATAAACCCGGTGTGCTTGAAGGCATGTTTGCGGCCGGCCTTGACTTTGTCCGTATGAATTTCTCGCACGGCTCGGCTCAAGACCACATCAACAGGGCCAATGCGGTGCGTGAACTTAGCCTAAAAACCGGCAGGCTGGTCGGTATTTTGGCTGATTTGCAAGGCCCTAAAATTCGTATTGCCCGCTTTAAAGATACTAAGGTGTTTTTAAATGAAGGCCAGGATTTTGCCCTGGACATCAATCTTGACCCGACGGCTGGCGACCATACGCAAGTCGGCATCACTTATGAACCGTTAGCTTTGGAAGTTAAACCCGGCAGCCGTTTATTGTTGGATGATGGCCGTATCGTGCTGGATGTGGTCAATGTCGAAAATATGCGCGTTAACTGCAAGGTTGTCGTCGGCGGCGATTTGTCTAACAACAAAGGCATCAACTTGTTGGGCGGCGGCCTTTCTGCGGCGGCTTTAACCGATAAAGACAAGGAAGATATTAAAACCATTGCGATTATGAAATGCGATTATGTCGCCATTTCTTTCCCGCGCACGGCTGAAGACCTGCATGAGGCGCGCCGCCTGTTGGTCGCCGAAGGTTGCCATGCCGGTATCGTGGCGAAGGTTGAACGCGCTGAAGCGTTGGATGTGATCGACGAGATTATCCTGGCCTCGGATGCGGTGATGGTGGCGCGTGGCGATTTGGGCGTCGAAATTGGCGATGCTAATTTGCCTGCGGTGCAAAAAATGCTGATTGACCGTACCCGTTCGCTGAACCGCATTGCCATTACGGCGACACAGATGATGGAATCGATGATAGAAAACCCGATTCCTACCCGTGCTGAAGTTTTTGATGTCGCGAACGCGGTTTATGACGGTACCGATGTCATCATGTTATCTGCTGAAACGGCATCGGGCAAATATCCGATTAAAGCCATTGAAGCGATGCACCGTGTTTGCGTTGAAGCGGAAAAGCAACCTAAAGTCCGTGTTTCAAGGCATCGTGTGGAGCTGCAGTTTGAGCGCGTCGATGAAGCTATTGCCATGTCGGCCATGTATCTGGCTAACCATAGCGAAATTCATGGTATTGCCGCATTAACCGAATCAGGCTCGACACCCTTATGGATGTCCAGAATCAGCTCAGGCATTCCTATTTTTGCGTTCAGCCCACACCAGGAAACGCTGGGTCGGGTCACCTTATATCGTGGTGTTTTTCCGGTGCTGTTTATCCATGACCTGAGCGATCACGCTGAAGTGAACCGGGCTATTGTGGCGGAACTGAAAAGACGCCATGTCGCCCATGATGGTGATACTTTCATCATCACACAAGGCGATTTGGAAGGCATAGCGGGCGGCACTAACGCGTTAAAAGTCGTCACAGTCGGACAAGCTAACGTGAAATAGTGTCAACTTCGCGGCCAAAAAGTTAAATTGGGCAGCAAAGGATTCATTTTAATGGCCTGGAATTTTTTTCCAGGCCATTTTTTTTGGGTAGAAAACAACTATTCCGGCAAATTATTATCGGTGGCTAAGGTAAAGACATGGTTGCCGCCATGAACGGAGACTTGATAAGTACCGGCAGCCAAGCCATAAACATCAAGCGGCACCGTGAGGCTAAAAGGCACTAACGCCTGTGTGCAAATAGCAATAGTTTGCAATTGCACCTGATTGATAAGCACTTCAAAAAGCTCAACGCTGCGGCGACGCACATTGATTGAAGCCAAGCCATAGCAGCCGCTTGGAAAGTAGCCCGAAACCTTTGCAAACACCTGTACCGGCTTGCTGTCGACCACTAAAACTTCGCTGCTTTCAACGGTGGCTGGCTGCACTTCGGTCACGGCCTGCAAATCCCAGCGCCCATCGTCGGCCAGCCTGAATTGGACATTCTGATAGCGTCCGGCTTGGGCTTCAGTATCGACGTGGGGAATCGTCAACACCTGGTTTTGAAATAGCGGCGCTTCCCCGGCAAAAGCCGACGTTGCCAGAAACGTTACCAAAAGCAGTAAGCATTGAGATATTTTCATTAAGCCCTCCCAAAAATTATTCAACATGTTCCACATCAAACACAGTGCCGCGCACCGCAATAACCCGTACTTTAGCGTCAATGTCGCAATCTTCGCCGCGAACCTTCCAAATGGAATCATCAACCTTTATTTTGCCTTCGCCGTTTTCTATCGGCTGGTAGAGGCTAAAAGTGCGGCCGATGTATTGCTGTCCGCGCTTGTTTAATAAGGGATGGTCTGTTGTTACAGGATGCCTTTTGCCATACAGCCGCCATAAGGTGATGACGGCAACAGACAGCACGGAAAAAATCAAAACCTGTATTTCGACACTCATTGACGGTATCAATAACAACAGGCAGCCGGTCACAAAACTTGAGGCCGACAACCACATGAAGAAGAAGCCGGGAGCCAGCAACTCTATGACTAACAGAATAAGGGCCAACTCCCACCAGTTCCAAAAGAAAATCTCTAACTCAGCCATATCAGCCTTTTTTAGTCAGGGCTTCTTTGGCCAGTTCGCCAATGCCGCCGATAGCGCCAATTACGCTGGATGAGTCCAGCGGCATAAAAACCATCTTGCTGTTGCTGGATGCGCCAATATCTTTCAGCGCCTCAATGTATTTTTGCGCAACGAAATAATTGATGGCTTGGACATCGCCTTTACCAATCGCTTCCGAGACCATCAATGTTGCCCTGGCTTCCGCCTGCGCCAAGCGTTCGCGGGCATCGGCATCGCGGTAAGAGGCTTCTTTGCGGCCTTCGGCTTCCAAAATGGCTGCTTGTTGCGCACCTTCTGCGCGTAAAATTTCCGATTGCCTTAAGCCTTCAGCCTCAAGAATCGAGGCGCGTTTCAGACGTTCCGCTTTCATTTGCCGCCCCATGGCTTCGACCAAATCTTTGGGCGGGGCGATGTCTTTAATTTCGATACGGGTGACTTTAATGCCCCAGGGCGTGGTCGCGTCATCAACGACCGACAACAGCTTTGCGTTGATGTCGTCCCGGCGCGACAGCAGCTCGTCGAGATCCATCGAACCCATGACGGTACGGATATTGGTCATCACCAAATTTAAAATGGCCCAACCCAACTGGCTGACTTCATAAGCGGCTTTGGCGGCATCCATGACCTGGTAAAAAACCACGCCATCGACAGTCACCATGGCGTTATCTTTAGTGATCACTTCCTGCGACGGCACGTCCATCACTTGCTCCATCATGATCATTTTGTTGCCGATACGGTCGATAATCGGCACGATAACATTCAAGCCGGGCGTCAGCGTATTGGTATATTTGCCAAAACGCTCAACCGTGTATTCTTTGCCCTGAGGTACCGACTTGACGCTCATGAACACCATCAAGACCGCGAAAATCAACAATGCTAAAACAAAACCACCCATAAAACCCCCTGATTTTTTTGGCACGGAATGTGCCGGACTATAACTGCGGTAAAGCCTGCGCCATTCAACCGATACAAAACAATACAGGCTCAAACACTGTAAAACCGTTAAAATAACAGTGCGGTATGTTGCAAACTACCGTGCAACTAATAATAATATAAATCTATTTAAATGTAAGTTAACGGGTAATTATAATGCTGACAACCGCCGCTTTTCATACTGGAATTTGGACTTTGCTTTTTTTCATTGTCGGGATGATTAAGCCCAAATGGCCTTTGTTTTTTTTAAAGAAACCGGACAGGTTTTTGATTCTGATCATATCGACTGCGTTGTTTATGCTGTCTGCCACGCTTTATGGCGAAGGCAACCGGCAACGGGCGGCAGAGGAACAAGCCGCTAAAGATGCAGTGGCTAACATCGTAAAACCGTCCCCTGCCCCCGCTCCAGTGCCCGAAATCCCCGCGACCAACCCAAGTCCAGCGAAGAACTAAGACGAAAATTAAAGGGAAATGACCGATACCGGATTAACAGCCGGTATCGGTGCTGCGGTTTTTTCAAGTTTTCAAATACGTCCACCAAAACCAATCGCGCACATGCAGATATTTACGTATCGGCGTTTTGACCAGCAACAGCAACAAGCCGATTGAATACAAACACCAAACCGCCGCCCATTCATTGGGATTGCTGGTCGTCAGCCAAGCCAGCAGCGGCCCAGTAATAATATGGTAGCTGGTCATTTTCCACGAACCGTAAACTATGGGCATGATAAATGCCGCGACAATATACATATTGAACAGCACCAGATTCGCCGTCGCCGGTATTTCCCAAGCGATATGCCAGTCGCCGGAGATGGAGCAGATCCGCCTGCCGCAAAACGGCACATTGAATGCTTCGGCAAACAAAACAAAACGGGTTTTAACCTCATAACAAAACGGCGCCCATTCAAACGGGTACAGCCGTATCAGCAAGCAAACCGTGGTCACCAGACAGATAAAATAAACCGATGCGGAAATCTTTTCCCGGACTTTGTCAGGGATAAAATACAGCGACACGGCATTGACAAAAAACGGCTGGAACGCGATATGGATATAACCCAACAAGGTCGCCACCTGATTGCCGGGATTGGCGCAATCGTCAATCACCGTATAGGTATAGGCCTGCAAAGCCTCCATCAGCGAAAAGAAGCCCAAGGCATAGCACAGCGGCGCGGGTTCTTTTTTATAATAAAAATAAGCCGTACTCGATAATCCGATGGCGGCCAATACCGTTGATGCTTCCCCGCTCCAGCACATAGTTTTTCCGTTAGTTTATTAAAATTCAGAACATTGGTTTGTTGGCGATTCTGCCCTTCAAACCCCAGCAATAAAGCCCACTGCTTCAATCCCGGCAATGGCGCAACGCTCGTCTTGGTCGGAAATGTCGCCGCTGATGCCGACCGCGCCGATGACATTATTTCGGGTGTCGCGGATCAACACGCCGCCGGGTACCGGCATTATTTTTCCATCCGCCATGTTGAGCAGGGCATTCATAAAATCGGGCCTATCTTCTGCGACGCTGGCCAGACTGCGTGATGAGATGCCCATGCTGACCGCGCCCCAAGCTTTGGCGGTGGCAATCTGCTCCCTGATCATGGTGGCGCCGTCTTCCCGCTGCATGGCTTTTAAATGCCCCGCCGCATCCAACACCACCACGGTAATCGGCGCCATATTCAGCTTGCGGGCCTTGTTGGTTGCGGCATTGATAATGATATTGGCTTTTTCGAGTGTTAATGTTTTCATCTGATTCGCTCTCTTGTTGTTGACGTAGGGTCATTTTAATAGCGGCAGTAGCGACTGCCACACTTTATCGGAGATAACCGGCTGGCCTTTGGCGTTGGGGTGCAGGCCGTCCAGTTGCATCATGTCCTGGCTCAAGGCGACATCTTCCATGATAAAAGGCACATAAGGCACCTGCAATTCGGTCGCCAACTGCGGATAAATGGCGTAAAAAAGCTCGACGTAGCGTTTGCCGTAATTGGGCGGAATTTTCATGCTCAACAATAACACCTTGGCGCCCGCCTGTTGCGCGCGCCGGATTATGTCGGCAAGATTGCGCTTGATTTCATCCGGCGGCAAGCCGCGCAAGCCGTCATTCGCACCCAATTCAACAATAAGCACAGCCGGTTTGTAGCTTAAAGCCTGGTCTATCCGCGCCAAACCGCCGGCCGTGGTGTCGCCGCTGATGCTGGCATTATGGACACGGTAACTGCTGCCTGCCGCATCCAGATTTTGCTGCAATAACGCCACCCAACCCTGTGACACTTCAATTCCGTAACCGGCACTGATACTATCACCCAATACAACAATGGATTTGGCCGTCGCGGTCATCGACATTAACAACATAATCGTGGCACATAAAAATCGGAACATTATGAAAACTCAATCATCAAACAACATTATAGTCACGGAAAATCTGGGCAAAGCAGTTGCCACAGCCGATGGAATATTGCATATCTTGTCATCCATAGATTTGATAATCAAATCCGGTGAAAGCATCGCCATCGTCGGCGAATCCGGTTCCGGCAAATCCACCTTAATCAGCCTGCTGGCGGGTCTTGATACGCCCAGTTCAGGCACTATCAGTTTGCACGGGAAATCATTGACGGCAATGGATGAAGACGGCAGGGCGGCATTACGCAATGAACTGATAGGCTTTGTGTTCCAGTCATTTCAATTGCTGCCGGGGCTGACCGCGCTGGAAAACGTGATGCTGCCGTTGGAATTGAGCGGCGACAAAAACGCCAAAACCTCAGCCGCCGCCTTATTGGACAGGGTCGGCCTGTCGCACCGTTTATCGCACACGCCGCAGAAACTGTCTGGCGGCGAACAGCAGCGTGTAGCGCTGGCACGCGCCTTTGTCACCCGCCCCGCGATATTGTTTGCCGACGAACCGACCGGCAATCTCGACAGCAAAACCGGCGCGCACATCATCGACTTGCTGTTCGAACTTAATCTGGAAAACAAGACCACCTTAATCCTGGTGACGCATGACCCCGCCCTGGCTGCGCGCTGCCAACGCACCATTAAGCTGGATGCGGGGCGCATTGTTATATAGTGCCAGACAAGAAACAGGCCGATATGCAGACCTTTCGGGTTTTTAAACCCTGGAAGGTCTAATTTGTAACGCTTTAAACAGGCTGGATAAATTTTATGGGTACATCTATGACACGTTTTAATCTAGCTCTACGCCTATTATGGCGCGACAGCCGCTCCGGGGAATTGACCATATTGGTGCTGGCGTTGATTATCGCCGTGACCAGTTCGACTGCGGTTGCGCTGTTTGCCGACCGCCTGCAACGCACTATGAGCACGCAGGCCGCCGAATTTCTGGCAGCGGATTTGGTCATTGCCAGCCCGACCGGAATTGCTGGCGATTGGCTGGATAAAGCAACGCAACTGAATTTGGCGCAGGCGCAAACGCTGGAATTTACCAGCGTGCTGATGGAACATGATGAGCTGTTATTGGCGAGCATCAAGGCGGTCAGTTCGGGCTATCCATTGCGCGGTTTTTTAAAGACTACGGATGCTGACGCTACGCTTGAAAGCATCGAACACAGCGGCCCTGAGCCTGGAACCGCGTGGGTTGAAAAACGCATTTTGTCGGCGCTAAAACTCAAGCTGGGCGATGCCTTAACCGTCGGCGAAAAACAACTCACCGTCAGCCGCATCCTCACTTACGAACCCGATAAACGCGGCGATTTTTACAGTTTTTCGCCGCGTGTGCTGATTAACGCCGACGATTTACCAGCCACCGGCATTTTGCAGCCGGGCAGCCACGTCCATTATTTCTTCCAGTTCAGCGGCGACAGCAAGGCGCTGGCCGCCTTCAACCGTTGGATCAAACCGCAGCTGAATCCGTCCCAGCGCATTATGGATATACACGAAGACCGCCCGGAATTGGGTTCTGCGTTGGAACGTGCGCAACGCTATCTGGGCTTATCCAGCATCATCGTGATTTTGATTTCCGGTGTGGCCATTGTGATGGCGACGCGGCGTTATACCGAACGGCATTTTAACGCCACCGCCATTTTGCGCTGTCTGGGCTGCAAGCAAAACGAGATACTTTGGCTCTACGGCAGCCAGTTTGTGGTGTTGGGTTTGGTCGCCAGCACTATTGGTTGCGTGCTGGGCTGGTTTGCACAAGGAATGTTGTTTCATTTGTTAAAGGCGTTTTTGCCGCAACAAGTCGCCAATCCCGGCTTATTGGCGGTATTTTTTGGCTTTATCATTGGCATGGCGATTTTGCTGGGCTTTGCCTTGCCGCCGTTATTGCGCCTGAAAAAAGTGTCACCGCTGCGTGTGTTGCGCCGCGAGTTGGAACCGATGCCAAGCAGTGCGTGGCTGATTTACGGCTTGGCCATTGCCATCATCGGGGTTTTGATCTGGCGCTATACCGACGACCTTAAACTGACGGCCACTATCATTGGTGTCGGTTTGGCTACTGTGTTGTTGCTCAGTTTGTTGGTTTACGGCGTGTTGCGCTTTAGCCGAAAATTGCTGCCGCATCTTGGCCTGACCTGGCGTTTCGGCTTGCAGGGTTTGCTAAAAAATAGCCGGGGCAGTGTTAGTCAAATACTGGCGTTTTCCATCACCTTGGTGGCGATGGTGCTCAGTTTTTCGGTGCGCACTGAATTAATCGATAACTGGCAAAAACAGCTGCCGGCTGATGCGCCCAACCATTTTGCGCTGAATATTTTTCCCGAACAGCAAGCCGGTTTTGAACACGACCTGCAACAGCAACAGATCAGCGGCAGCCGCTTTTATCCGGTGGTCAGAGGCCGTCTGGTCGAAATCAACAACACCCCGGTGCAGCAGGTCGTCAGCAAGGATAGCCAGGGCGAACGCGCTACGCAACGCGAACTGAGCTTGACCTGGGCTAATGAACTGCCGGCAGACAATAAAATCAGCGCCGGACTCTGGTGGCAACAGGCTCAGGTCGGCGAGGTTTCCATCGAACGGAAATTGGCCGACAGCCTGAACATCAAGCTGGCCGACCAACTCACCTTTACCATCGGTAGCCAGCAATTAAGCGCCCGCGTCACCAGCATCCGCGAGCTAAATTGGGACACCATGAGGCCGAATTTTTACATGATTTTCTCGCCGGGTACGCTGGACGCGTTTCCCAGCACCTTTATCACCAGCTTTTATCTGCCCGCACAGCAAAAGGAGCTGTTGAACACACTGGTCAAAAAATACCCCAGCATCACGGTTTTGGAGGTCGATTTAATTTTGCAGAAAATTAAATCTATCCTGCGCCAGTTGACCGAAGCGGTTAATTATCTGCTGTATTTTGCGCTGATGGCCGGATTCACTGTGCTGTTCGCCGCCGTTTATGCGACGCTGGACAGCCGCATCCACGAAGGCGCATTGATGCGCACCTTGGGCGCCAAGCGTACGTTTTTAAGGGCAACATATCTGATTGAATTTAGCCTGCTCGGGCTGATATCCGGGCTGCTGGCGGTGATCATCTCGGAAATCATGCTGTACGCGCTGTACACCCACGTCATGCGTATCGACTACCACGCCACTATTTATTTGTGGGCGATTGTGCCAATTACCGGTGCTTTTTTTGTCGGCATGGCGGGCTGTTGGGGGGTAAGGCAGGTGGCCAATAAATCGCCGTTGCAGGTTTTACGGGAGTTGTGACAGCCTTGTCGGCTGGGTGATACTACCTATTGATTGGACGGTCTAAATTTTCTATCCTACGGATAATTGTAAAATACCCGTTGCTTTCCTAGAATGAGTGTAGAGTGTTCATTAGTTATTCACAAACAATGTACTATTCTAAAAAACAACTTTACTCCGAGGCCATTACCATGAAAAAACTAACAACCTGTTTTATTGTCACCGGCGGCTTATTGCTGTCAGCTTGCGCCACGCAAACCGGCTGGACGCCAACCGTCGACACTTACAATAACCCCAATGCTTATCGGCTTAGCCAGGATATGGCCGAATGCAGGGAACTTTCCATTCAGGCGGCTGGCGGCACAGCCAAGGAAGCGGCTATCGGCGCGGGCGTCGGCGGCCTAATCGGTGCCGCTGGCGGTGCGGCTGTCGGCGCCATAACCGGCGGCGGTGCCGGCGCAGGTAAAGGCGCGGCTATCGGCGGCGCAGTAGGCGGTATTGGCGGCGGCGCCAAACAGGGCATTGAATCGGAAGCTGCCTACAAAAGGGCCTATTCCAACTGCTTGAGAAACCGCGGCCATCGCGTTGTAAACTAAGCCGAATCCCCATCCTCTAAATCGGCTTAAGGGCATCATGCACGCATGATGCCCTTTTTTTTGCCATCAATTTCTGGGCGGATAGCGGCGAGTTAAAGTCACAATTTAAAAAAATAGCGTTTTTGTGGCGATATAATCTATGCCATTGATTTACGGGACTGCCGATTTGCAGGCCTTGGGATAAGGGCTTTGCCGCCCGCTAAACATTAAATTTGCCTTCTATTTTTTGTTTATAGTTCAAGTAATGGATAGATTGCAGTTGTTCCGGGCTGTCGATACGGAATGCCGAAAGGGGCAGGTCTATATCGGTGATATGTATCGGATAATTGGATTTGCCTTGGCGGAATTGGAGTATGTGTTGGTAGGCGGCATAAAACACTTTGGTGCCGTGGTCGAGCGAGGAAAACTCTTTTTCGTTGCAGTAGAGGGTATAAACAATGCCGTTTTGCGTGTCTTCCCCGGTAATGCGCAAGCTAAGCTCCTGGCTTGAGGCGGCGGCTTTTAAGGCAACCGGCGCATAAGAAAAGACGTTGGCCCCGCTTTTTTTGATTTCGTAGTATTCGATATTTAACAGCACGTCAAAAAGGCTGCGGTTAAGGATGGATTCCAAAAAAACCGAGTACTGTTTTAACACATGCTCGGAACTGGTTTGGCTATGTTGCTGTATGTACAAGGAACCTTTTTCATCGGCAATATAGACGCTGGTGTCGGCCTTGCCCTCATAATAAAAAAGCTGGATTATTTGCGGCCTGTTGAGCGAGTAAATAAGGCGGATGGGCGTGTTTTCGAGGACGCCCTGGTCAAAGTGAATGGCGCTGAATTGTTTTTGGGGGCGGGCCAATGCGCTTAAGAGCAGCTTTGTTGTGCCGAGTTCTTTCCAGCCTACTATTTTGTTATCGCTCTGGAACAGGTAAAACGATGTCCCGCCCCGTAAAATGTACCTGGGCGAACGGTTGGTGTGTGGCTTGGCAAAGAGTTTAACCAGTGTGTTAAAGACGTTTTCAATGCGGGCGCGAATGGCTTTGGCGTGGGCCGGGGTATGGCAAACAATGGTCAAGTCGCTTAACGACAGCGGTTTTTTATGGTTGTTAATGATGTCGGCCAAACACTTGAACAGTCCTGCAAGGCCGTCATCCCGGCTGGCTGTAATTTCGCTCCAGCTGGACAGCGAAACCCGGCTGACGCTTTCGATCAAACACTGGCGGCCCATGCCGTAACTGAAGGCGTCGGTGCGTTCGCTCATCACGCACACGCCGTCATCAGGGCGGCCCATATTGACCATCAGCAATGAATTTAGCGGGGCATTAACGGCTTTATAGGCGTCCAGCGGCGGGTCGTAATTAAGATGCCGGGTAAAAAAAAGGTTGATTTCAGCCAACACCAAATGCAATGCCTCGTTAGTCATTTTGAGCGAATAGGCACTGAACTGCAGTTGCAGTTGTTTGTGGTAAAGCCCATTGACGACCAGCCAGCACAGAATTTCGATTAATGTGCGGGACTTTTGCAGGGGCTCGAAGTCGGCAGCGTTGCTCATCTGCACGTTTTTCAGGTACAAAGCCCAGCCGGCATCAAGTGTGCTGGAAAAACAGTTTTCTACAATGGAAAGGGTGTTTTCTTTTGCATAAACTTCGGCACGGGTGGTGATGATTTCGATTTTACCCGGTTTTTTTTCCAGGAACGAATGCAGCTTCCTGCCGATTAATTTACTGTCGTCGCTGCCCCCTTGGCCGGATGATGAATATTTTCTGGCAAAGCTCATGATCGCTTTGTGGCAGTTGATGAGTTGGCTCACGATAATCGCGTGTTCCGAGGTTGCTTTTTTGATGTCCCATAGGCGCAGATGTTTAAGGTTGTCAATGCTGCCTTCCGGCCAATCGCATTGCTTGGCAATGGCTTGCATGTAGGCTTCCCGGCTGGCCCTGGTCTGGGAATCCATGGTGTTGTTGGAAGACCCCATCACCTTTAAATAAAAGCATTCGCGGGTCAAGGCCAGGCGCTCATGGCTTCCGGCTTTTTGCAGGTATTTTTCGACTTTTTGATAAATGAGCAGATACGGGTCAAGGTCGGTGTCCATAAAACTCCCCTGATAAACGGCTTTTTTTATGTCCTGGCACAGCCATTCGGTTTGGGGATATTCGCTGGCATAGCATTCCATGAGCAACAGCTTCAATAAGGATTTGTGCGGCGAGTGCAGGGCTTTGTAAAGGTGCCAAAGCGTGGCGCTGGTAAATTCTTCAACCGGTACTGCGTCGAAGCCGCCGAAATCGATAAGCTCCTGCTCAGGGATGAACACGTTATCGATCAAGTGTTTGACATAAACCGTATAGTTGCGCTCTTCATGGGGCGGGACCAGCCACCATGCCGGGCTTTTCCCGGCAATATAAATGGCGGTCCGGTAGAATTCTTCAAGCAGCAAATAATGCTGGGTTTGGCCGCTGCTTTCTTTCGAGATGGGGGTATTTTCACCGAGCCGGAACTGTTTGCTGTCCATCAGGAAAAAATGCACTTCGAGGCCTAGCGAGGTTGCCCAGTTTTCTATCGCGGTGGCTTTTTTTTGCAGCTCATTAATGGCGGCGGCCGGTAAGTCGGATTGGTGGCATAACCAAATGTCCATGTCGCTGATTTTGGAAAAGGCGACACTGCCGACGCTGCCCATCAAAAACAGGCCGTCAATGGGAAAGGTGCGCGAGGCCGGGCGTGTATAGTTGAAGTTTTTCGCCAGTTGCCTTGCGGCGTTGATGGTCTGGGTGCTGGGCGTGTATTCGGGTATCCCGGCTGGGGTGGCGCTGGAAATAAATCCCGGCAGCATAGGAAAATTGCAGTGGAAAAGCAGCGGCAACACATTCAGGAAGACTTGCTGCCTGGGCTGCAGGAAGTCTTGGGCGCGTTGCTCGCGCAGTTGGTTCAAACGCTTGAAACGGTGCTTAATTGTTTGCAGGTCTTTGGCGCTAATGTCTTCGCCGGGCGAGCCTAAATGGACAGGCGGCTCTGAATGCAATTTAATCATGTTGCACGCTAAGTTTTTATAATTCGCCAGCAACAGAAAGCAGGTTTTGCCGTGCGCCCTTTATCGCCAAGCGGACGGTTTCAGGTGCGGTGCCGCCAATGTGCTTACGCGCCGAGACCGAGCCTTCCAGCGTTAAATAGTTGAACACATCGTCAGTAATTAACGCCGAAAAATGCTGCAATTCCGCCAACGATAATTCCGATAAATCACGCTGGCTTTCCAAGCCTAAACGCACCGCGAGGCCGACAACTTCATGGGCATCACGAAAGGCCATGCCTTTGCGCACCAGATAATCGGCAAGGTCTGTCGCGGTCGCAAAACCGCGTTTGGCCGCGTTGTACATGTTGGCTTTTTTGGCTTCGATATGCGGCACCATGTCGGCATAAGCGCGCAAACAGTTAATTAAGGTATCGGCGGTATCGAACAGCGGTTCTTTGTCTTCTTGATTGTCTTTGTTGTAGGCCAGCGGCTGGCTTTTCATCAGCATCAGTAATGAAACCAAATGGCCGGTGACGCGGCCGGATTTGCCGCGTACCAGTTCGGGCACGTCGGGGTTTTTCTTTTGCGGCATGATAGAAGAGCCGGTGCAAAAGGCGTCCGGCATTTCGATAAAATCGAACTGCGCGCTCGACCACAAAATCAATTCTTCGGAAAAACGCGACAAGTGCATCATGATTAAGCTGCCCGCCGCCGCAAACTCAATGGCAAAATCGCGGTCGCTGACCGAGTCCAGAGAATTGGCTGAAGGCCGGCTAAAACCCAGCAACTCAGCGGTCATAAATCGGTCGATAGGATAGCTGGTGCCGGCTAATGCGGCAGCGCCCAACGGCATGATATTGATGCGTTTGCAGCAATCTTGCAGGCGCTCCCGATCACGGCTGAGCATTTCAAACCAGGCCATTAAGTGATGGCCGAAGGTAATCGGCTGGGCGACTTGCAAATGGGTAAAGCCGGGCATGATGGTGTCGCTATGTTGTTCCGCCAGATTCAAAATGGCGGTTTGCAGGCGCGTGAGCTGGGCTAAAATCTGTGTGATTTCGCTGCGCAAATACAGGCGAATGTCGGTTGCGACCTGATCGTTGCGCGAGCGCCCGGTATGCAGCTTTTTGCCGGCAATGCCGATTAAATCGGTCAAGCGCGCTTCGATGTTCATGTGTACATCTTCCTGCTTGATCGACCAAACAAAATCGCCGCTGATGATTTCCTGACTGATTTGAGCGAGGCCGGCAATAATGGCGTCGCGTTCTTGCTCGGTCAAAATACCGCAAGCGCACAGCATTTTAGCGTGCGCCACCGAGCCTTCAATATCCTGGTGCGCCATGCGCTGATCGAAATCGACGGATGCGGTAAATACCTCGACAAAGGCATCGGTTGCTTGGGCAAAACGTGCGCTAGATAGTTTGTCGGTATTAATGTTAGTCATGGCGTTAATTTGTGAGTGGCGGAAAAACGCCGGATTATACAACCAAAGCCCTTGCCCTGCTAACGCTGCTTGCTGGGCATTTATGGCAAGTTCAATTAGCCCTGGTTAGCTTACACGGTTACAATAACGCCCTTTATCGCTGAAAATGAAGGGTGTTGTTTTGTCCGAAAAAATTATCCGTATTGCCACGCGCCGAAGTCCTTTGGCCTTGTGGCAGGCTGAGCATGTCGCCGAACGGCTGGCGTTGGCATTTCCGGGATGCAAAACCGAGCTGGTTAAAATGACCACGCAGGGCGACAAAATTCTTGATGCGCCTTTAGCCAAGATTGGCGGCAAGGGCTTGTTTGTTAAGGAACTGGAACAAGGCATGTTGGAAGGTTTTGCCGATATTGCCGTGCATTCGATGAAAGATGTGCCGGTAGAATTTCCTGAAGGCCTGCATTTGGCGGCCATTTTAAGCCGCGAAGACCCGACCGATGCCTTTGTATCCAAGCATTATGCAACGCTGCACGATTTACCCGCCAATGCCCGTATCGGCACCTCCAGTTTGCGTCGGCAATGCCAAATTAAAGAACGCTATCCCGCTGCTGAAATATTGTCGCTAAGAGGCAATGTCAATACCCGTTTGGCCAAGCTTGATGCGGACGAATACGATGCGATTATTTTGGCCTCCGCCGGTTTAAAAAGGCTGGGCATGGCGGCACGCATTAGCCAATGTTTAGAGGCTGATGTCAGTTTGCCCGCGATGGGACAGGGCGCCATTGGCATTGAATGCCGCAGTGATGATGCCGAACTCAACCGGATGCTGGCACAGTTGCACGATAATGAAACCGGCTGGTGCGTAACGGCGGAACGGGCCATGAATGCGCGTCTGAACGGCGGTTGCCAAGTACCGATTGCCGGTTTTGCCGAGTTGCATGGCGGGCAATTATTCATGCGCGGATTGGTCGGCAGCCCTGACGGTAGTGTGATTTACCGGGCGGAGCGGACAGGCGGCATCGATAGCGCCGAGGCTATCGGCACCCTGATTGCGGAAGATTTGTTAGCCCAAGGCGCCGATAAAATCCTGCAAGCACTGTACGCTTGAACTTAGGCGGCTAGACGGGAGCGCAGATTTTGACCAAACCGCTAACAGGCGTGCGTGTATTAGTGACCCGCCCCGCACATCAGGCAGACAATCTAGCCCGCCTCATCGAACGGCAAGGCGGCATCGCCGTCCGCTTTCCTACGCTGGCAATTGTGGCGCATGATGAGGCCGACAGCATCCGGCAAGCACTGGCAAATCTGGATAATTACCAATGGCTTATTTTTATCAGCGCCAATGCAGTAAATTTTGCGCTCAAGGCGAATGGTGGCAAAATAGGCCGCGCTAAAACTGTGCGTTTTGCCGCTGTCGGACAAGCAACTGCCCACGCGCTGAACGAGGCCGGGCTAAGCGTCGATTTAATGCCCGAACACGGATATAACAGCGAAGCGCTGCTGGCAATGCCGCCCTTGCAACAGATTGGCGGCCAGCGGTGTTTAATCATTCGCGGCGAAGGCGGGCGTGAACAGCTGGCAACGACGCTACGCAATCGGGGGGCTGACGTTAATTATCTGGAAGTGTACAAAAGGATAATCCCCCCTATTGATAGCTCCCCCGTGGTCGAATTGCTCGCACAACAGCAACTGGATGCCATTACTGTCACCAGTGCCGAAGCGTTGCAAAACTTGAATTTAATGCTGGGTGAAGAAAATCATCAGCACTTGTCATTAATACCGTTGGTCGTTGTTAGCGAAAGAATCAAGGGCATAGCAGCCGATATGGGATTTAAGCGAATTGCCGTGACAGACAGTCCTGTCGATACAGCAATTCTTGAGACAGTAATAATGTGTGTAACAGGGGAATAAAGTGGCAGAGTCGAATGAAAAACAAGAACAGGGCGTGAGCGAAAATAATAAGATTCACAAATCGCGTGGCGGACTCTGGATTGGCATCATTATGCTGCTTATTATAAGTGTGGTCGGTGCCGGTTATTACCTGTTCCAGCAATTGCGGGCCGAACAGGCTGATTTGGGCGGCGAAGTCAATAAAGGCGACATGCACCTGATTGAGCTGTCAAAACAGATTAGCGGCTATCAATCGCAACTGGCCGCCCTGCAATCGCAACTGGCAACAATGGAAGCCAATATTGCCGGAAAGGATGCCCATTTCACCAAAACACTGGCGGATTTTTCGCGCCTGCATGGCGAAAAATTGGACAGTACGCGCACTGAATTAAGCGGTGCCGTTGCGCAGGTGCAACGCCAATTGGGCAAAACCCGCAGCGACTGGTTAATTGCCGACGCGGAATATCTGTTAAGCGTCGCCAACCAGCGCCTACATTTGGTCGGCGATGTCAACACCACTTACGAAGCCCTGGAAGCGGCTGACCAACGCCTGCGCGAAAGCGGTGATGCCGGGGTGTTTAAAATACGCGAACAAATCGCCAAGGACATTGCGGCCATCCGCAGTGTTGCGGTGGCCGACACCGTTGGCATTTACGCATCAATCCAGTCATTACAAGACCAGGCCGATCAATTAACCCTGTTTTTGCCTTATACCGGCAAAGGCCTGGCTGAACCCAAAAGCAAATCTACAGAGGAAAAAGCCGACCAAGAAGTCCATAACCTGCTTGATTCCGCTTTAGAGCAACTAGGCGATATAGTCACCATCAGGCACACAGAACAACCGATCAAGGAAATACTCAGCACGGAAGAAGCCGAGTTCATCCGCGAACAATTAAAGGTCAAGCTGGAAATGGTCAAAATCGCCTTGGTACAGCAAAATGAACGGCTCTACCAACTTAGCTTGAGCAATGCCAAAAAGTGGGTTGAGAAGAACTTTGCCAAAAATGCAGAGTCCGGTCGTTTTATTGGCGAACTTGACAAATTTAACGCCATCAAAATCCGTAGCCAATTCCCCGATATCAGCCTGTCGTTAAAAATGCTCAGGGATATTACCAAGCTCAGGTTGGACGCGGACAACGCTACGCAGCCGGATGAAAAAACCAAGGCCGGGGCTGCCGAAAAACCTGCGGAAGCCGTAAAGCCTGCCGAAGCCTCCCCCGAAACACCCAAGCCTGTTGAAACAGCGCCTGCCGCACAATAACCAAGAGCCTGCATAATGAAAAATATACTGTATTTTCTGGGTTCACTGCTGCTCGCCCTTGCCGCCGCTTTTTTTGCCAATAAATGGCTGGGCGGGTTTGAAAACCCCGGCTATGTGCTGATAGGCATCGGGCATTGGTCTTTGGAAACATCGTTAATCGTTTTCATGGTAAGCCTAATCATCAGCTTTTTTGTCTTTTATGTCTTTTTCAGATGTTTAGGCTGGCTCATCAGATTGCCGGGGCAGGTTAAAAATCGCGGCAAAAACATCAACTTCAACCGCTCCCAAGAAGCACTGGTCGCCGGCTTGGTGGATTCTGCGGAAGGCAACTGGGAAAAAGCCGAAAAAATCTTAATCAAACACGCTTCGCACAGCGGCGCGCCGCTGATCCACTATTTGACCGCAGCACGGGCCGCACAATCGCGTGGCGCCTTTGACAAGCGCGACGAATACCTAAAAATCGCCGCCGACCAAGCGCCCGGTTCCGATGTCGCCATAGGCCTGACCCAAGCCGAGCTGCATTTATCTGAAAAACAGTTTGAACAGGCACTGGCCACATTAACGCGCCTGCATTCCATCGACCCGACTCACGCCAGCGTTTTAAAATTATTGCATCAGGCCTACGAACAGGCCGGGGATTGGGAAGGCATCCGCAAACTGATTCCGTCGTTAAACACCCATAAGGTGCTGATGGAAGCCGAAATAAAGTTGCTGGAAACCGAAGCCTTCAGCAAATTGCTAAAGCAAACGGCGGAACGCGGCAATGCCGATGAAATTGAAGCACTGTGGGCAGAAATCCCCGGCCACATAAAAAATATGAAAGGCATTTCAGCCATTTATTTTGCCGCCATGATTGACGCTGGTGCGGGTGCAAAAATAGAAGCCGACTTGACCCAAACCTTATCAGTAGCCTGGGATCAAACACTGGCGGTGTTATTCGGCAATGTCCAGTCAGAAGATGCCGAAAAGCAGCTTGAAAGCGCAGAGAAATGGCTATCCCGGCATCCTCGCGATGCCGTGTTACTGACAGTGCTGGGCAAGTTAAGCCTTAACTGTGGCGATGTGCAAAAAGCGGAAAGCTATTTGTCCAAAAGCATTTCGAGTGAACCGACTGTCCGTGCTTACCAATTGCTGGGCGATTTATTGGTGGCGCAAGGCGATACCCATAACGCCTGCGAATTATATAAATTGGCTCTGGAATTGGCGTCCAGCGAGATTGTCAGCCGGATTGACTCCATTGCCGAATGAACGGCATGATCACGATGCCCAACTTTAGCCGGTATAAATGACATCTACAGGTATTTATGGCAATAAAATGGGATTCCCGGTTAAGCGTAGGCAATGCTTATATTGATTTGGAACATAGGCTCATCATATCGCTGATTAATGCGCTGGAAGCCGTATTGCGCCATCCCGACGAAAAAGATTCTTTAAAATTCTTTATCGACCAACTCTATGAATTTGCCGGCGACCATTTTCGTCATGAAGAAAAATTGCAAATAAAGTTCATGTATCCCCATTATGAAGAAAATAAAAAAGGCCATGAAGTCCTGATGAAAGAATTGGATGCCATCAAAAATATCATTTACCGCTTTGTCGAAAAAACCGACACGTCTCCAGAGGAGACAAGCGAAACCGGTAAAAGGGTTAGCCTGCTGATACGGGATTGGTTCGTCGACCATATTGTAAAATCAGATATGAAAATGAAAGGCCTTATGGATCATGCCTCATACCCCCCGCCCGCCAAATAACGCCGTGCCAATCCTGACGATAGTCGAGCCTTCGGCTATCGCCGCATCTAAATCCCCGGTCATGCCAAACGAGAACGTATCTAATCCTGCTTGCCCCAATTTTGCTACGGCCTGATAGAGTTTTTTATAGGGCTGGCGTTGTTGCTCAAAATCATCCTGCGGTGCGGGAATTGCCATCACGCCGCGCAGCTTCAGGTTGGGCAGTTTGGCGATTTGTTCGCACAGTTGCGCTAATTCATCCAGGCTAATGCCGGATTTGCTGGTTTCCTCGCTGATATTGACCTGCAGGCAAATATTGAGCGGCGACAAATGCGCCGGACGTTGCGCGTTCAAACGTTGGGCTATTTTTAAACTGTCGACGCTGTGTACCCACGCAAAATGGGTCGCTAGCGCCTTGGTTTTATTGGATTGAATCGGGCCAATAAAATGCCAGCTAATGTCATAGCTACCCAGTTCCTGCTGTTTTTTTAATGCTTCCTGTAAATAATTTTCACCAAAATGGCGCTGTCCAGCTTGATAGGCGGCGGCAATGTCTTCGGCCGGTTTGGTTTTACTGACCGCCAATAACAGCACCGAGCCCGGTTGGCGGCTGTAGGCTCGTTCGGCCGCGCAGATTTGTGCGTGGATATATTTAAGTCTTTGCGCGATGGAATTCATAAGTTGTCCGTTGCTGTAAAATGATCGGATTATGCTAAGGTGATTTCCGAAAAATAATATCCCCTGATGATCTTGAGCTGTATAAAAACAGCGTCCACGAACATCGCGAACGCCACGAAAAAAAGCAGCGAAAATAATAGCATTGCTTATTTTCGTATCGCCTGGAGATGCCTGCTTTTGTTTAAGCGTATTAAGCGTGGACAATTATTTGGAGCTGTTTTTTCAGGAAACCACCAAACCTGCCCTACAATTAACACACGGCTCATTTAAAAAAACAAAAACATGAGCTATGGTATAAGGGTAATTTTACTTTTTTTCTTCAAGAGGATGTTATGGATATTGCCGAATTACTGGCTTTTTCAGCTAAAAACAACGCGTCGGATTTACATTTGTCGGCGGGGCTGCCGCCTATGATCAGGGTTGATGGTGATATTCGCCGTATCAACATTCCCGCCCTAGAGCATAAGGAAGTTCATGCCTTAATTTACGATATTATGAATGACAAGCAACGCCGCGATTATGAGGAATTTCTGGAAACCGATTTCTCCTTTGAATTGCCCGGCGTGGCTCGTTTCCGTGTCAACGCCTTCAATCAGGAACGCGGCGCCGCTGCGGTATTTAGAACCATTCCCTCTGTCATCATGAGCCTTGAAGACCTGAAAGCGCCCAAGTTTTTTGAGGAACTCTGCCAAAAACCGCGTGGCTTGGTCTTGGTCACAGGCCCGACCGGTTCCGGCAAATCGACCACGCTGGCGGCGATGATCAACCATATCAACTGCAACGATTACGCGCACATTCTGACCGTAGAAGACCCTATCGAGTTTGTCCATGAGAGCCAAAAATCATTGATTAACCAACGCGAAGTCCATCGCGACACTCACGGTTTTACCGAAGCCTTGCGTTCAGCGCTGCGGGAAGATCCCGATATTATCCTAGTTGGTGAAATGCGCGACTTGGAAACCATCCGGCTAGCAATGACCGCAGCAGAAACCGGTCACCTTGTTTTCGGCACCTTGCATACTACCTCGGCGGCAAAAACCATCGACCGTATCATCGACGTTTTTCCGGCAGCCGAAAAAGACATGATCCGGGCGATGTTATCGGAATCGTTGCAGGCAGTCATTTCGCAAACCTTGCTGAAAAAAATCGGCGGCGGCCGTGTTGCCGCGCATGAAATCATGGTCGGCACCGCTGCAATCAGAAACTTGATCCGCGAAGCCAAAGTCGCGCAAATGTATTCCGCGATCCAAACCGGACGCAAAGACGGTATGCAGACGCTGGATCAAAACATGAAAGAACTGGTTGATAAAGGCATGATTACCGCCAAAATGGCCATGGATAAGGCGGTCAACAAAGATATGTTCCGTTAAGGCCGCCGTTATGGATTTTAAAGCATTACTTGCCTTGATGGTGCAAAAAAAGGCTTCCGATTTGTTTATCACAGCAGGCAGGGCGCCGACTATCAAGGTTGACGGCAAACTGGTTGAGGTGTCGAAAACGCCGCTGACGCCGGAACAGGCGCTGATGTTGATACAGAGCATTATGAATCAGCGCCAGCGCGATGAATTCGAGAATACCAAAGAATGCCAGTTTGCCATCAGTGTGCCCAATTTGGCGCGCTTTCGGGTCAGCGCATTTACCCAGCGCGATTCCGCCGGCATGGTGTTGCGCCGCATTGAAAGCGATATACCGGATTCGGAAGATTTGCATTTGCCGCCAGTATTAAAAGATTTAATCATGGAAAAACGCGGCTTGGTGCTGTTTGTCGGCGCCACCGGTACCGGTAAATCGACCTCGTTGGCGTCCTTGATTAAATACCGCAACCAAAACAGCAGCGGTCATATCATCACCATTGAAGACCCGATGGAGTTCGAGCATCAGCATCTAGGCTGCATCGTCACCCAGCGCGAAGTCGGGGTTGATACCGAATCCTACGAGGTTGCATTAAAAAATACCCTGCGCCAGGCGCCGGACGTAATTTTAATCGGTGAAATCAGGACGCGGGAAACCATGCAGAATGCGATTACCTTCGCCGAAACCGGGCATTTGTGCCTGTCCACGCTACACGCCAATAATGCCAATCAGGCGCTAGACCGGATTTTGCATTTTTTCCCGGATGAAATGCACAGCCAGTTGTTTATGGACTTGTCGCTGAATTTGCGCGGCATTGTCGCCCAGCAATTGATCAAACGGGCGGACGGCAAAGGCCGTTATCCGGCGATTGAAATATTGATTAACACGCCGCTCGCCAAGGACTACATCCGCAAAGGCGAGATTAACAAGCTGAAAGAATTGATGAAAGATTCCCGCGAGCAAGGTATGCAGACCTTTGACCAATCGCTGTACGACTTATATACCGCCGGTACCATCAGCTACGAAGATGCGCTCAATTCCGCCGATTCCAGAAACGAAGTCCGCCTGATGATCAAACTCGGCTCTGAAAGCGCGGGCAGCTTTGGCAACAACGACATGATGCTATCGGAAACCGATAATTAAGGTGATTTCCTGGAAAAACAGGCATCAAGCACTGCCTGCGAAAACCCGCCGCAATTGAGCCGCCGGATAACACACTGTTCAGGTATACTGTGCGCCTTTTCAATTTAGCGGAACAACTATGAGACCAAGCGGACGTAACCCGGATCAACTACGGGACATCAAATTTACCTGCGGTTTTACCAAACACGCAGAAGGCTCTGTCCTGGTTGAATTCGGCGACACAAGGGTGCTGTGTACCGCCAGTGTCGACCGCAGTGTGCCGCGTTTTCTAAAAGGCAAAGGCGAAGGCTGGGTTACCGCCGAATACGGCATGTTGCCGCGTTCGACCCATAGCCGAATGGGGCGCGAAGCCAGTAACGGCAAACAGGGCGGGCGCACCCTGGAAATTCAGCGCCTGATTGGCCGTTCACTGCGGGCGGCCATTGATTTAAAAGCGTTGGGCGAACATACCATTACTGTTGATTGCGACGTGTTGCAGGCCGATGGCGGAACGCGTACCGCATCAATTACCGGCGGTTTTGTCGCGCTGTCGTTGGCGGTACAAAGTATGCTCAAACGCAAACAAATCAAGACCAATCCGCTGCATGGCCAAATTGCCTCGGTTTCTGTGGGCATTTATAACGGCGTACCGGTGCTGGATTTGGATTATGCCGAAGACAGCAATGCGGAAACCGATATGAATGTGGTGATGAACGACGCCGCCGCGTTTATTGAAGTGCAGGGCACGGCTGAAGGCCATGCGTTCAGGAAAGAAGAATTGGACGCGATGTTGGAGCTGGCAGGCAGTGGCATCAAGGAATTGTTGGAAAAACAACGTTTTGCAATAGAAAATCACCTATGAGTTTTTCAGCCTTCACTAAAATCGTTCTGGCCAGCAGCAATCCCGGAAAAATCAGGGAAATTCAAGCGCTATTGGCAGACCACCCCATTGTTGCGCAATCCGAATTTAATGTAGTTGATGCCGACGAAACCGGCACCACCTTTGTCGAAAACGCTATTTTAAAAGCCAGACATGCGGCCTTGCATTGCCAGTTACCGGCAATAGCCGATGATTCCGGTTTGGTGGTTGATGTCTTGGACGGTGCGCCCGGCGTGATTTCGGCGCGCTATGCCGGCGTCGGTGCCAGCGATCAGGATAATGTGGACAAGCTGTTGCGCGAACTTGACGGCGTGCCCGATGAACAGCGCACTGCGCGTTTTATCTGCGTGATGGTGTTTATGCAACATGCGCACGATCCCTGTCCGGTCATTGCCCAAGGCATTTGGGAAGGCCGGATTTTGACTCATGCAATCGGCGATAATGGCTTCGGTTATGACCCAGTGTTTTGGGTGCCGGAGCAAAACTGCGCATCGGCGGAATTAGCGGCGGACGTTAAAAATGCACTGAGCCACCGAGGAAAAGCGCTGAAAACCTTAAGCACATTAATCAATGCCCACTGATTTTCTAAGTTGATTTCCGAGAAATAATGTCTCCTGATAATCTTGGACTGTAGAAAAACAAAGTCCACGCTTATCACGAAAGGCACGAAAATTTCGTGTTTTTTCGTGCCTTTCGTGGACAATTTTTTTAAATATGTTTTTTCAGGAAATAGCCTAAGTTGCTAAATGCATTACTCCCCATCGCCCAGCAATTTGCCAGCAGCGTTAGCGCGATAACGCCTCTGGGCAACGGCCTGATTAACGACACTTATCGGGTGGCAAGCGCCTCATCGCCGTTTGTTTTGCAGCGGATCAACCGCACGGTTTTCCCCGCGCCTGAGTACATCATGGCTAATCTGGCCACGCTGAACCGGCATATTGCGCAAAAAAACCCGGCCTCGGTCAAACTGCAAATCCCGGAACTGTTAAAAACGCGTGATAACAAGCTGCTTTATCAGCATGAAAACGGCGATTGCTGGCGCGCGTTAAGTTTTATTGCCGACAGCGAAAGCATTGAAAGCATCGGCACTGCCAACGAAGCCGAGCAGGCCGGCTTGATGCTGGGGCATTTCCATCGTTTAATCAGCGACCTGAACCCCGCCCTGCTGCATGACACCCTGCCCGGCTTTCATATCACGCCGGACTATTTACAATACTATCATCAGATTGAGCGGCAAGCAGTCAACGTCGACGAGCAGTATTGCGCCGACTTTATCGCCCGCTTCGAGTTTATCGCAGCTGACTTAGAAACAGCAAAACGGCAGGGCTTATTGCCTTTGCGGGTAATTCACGGCGATCCCAAATTAAACAACTTTCTGTTTGACCAACGCAGCCGGAAAATCGTCAGCCTGATCGACTTGGACACAGTCAAGCCAGGTCTGGTGCATTACGATATTGGCGATTGTTTGCGTTCTTGCTGTTACCGCAACGACCCGGCGGCATTCGATTTGGCGGTTTGCAGTGCCCTTTTGGGCAGCTACCTGAGCGAGGCCAGAGCGTTTTTTAGCGAACACGATTACCACTATTTATACCCTGCTATTCGCTTAATTCCTTTTGAATTAGGCCTCCGTTTTTATAGCGATTACCTGCAGGGCAACCGCTATTTTAAGGTCACAGAAGCCCATCAAAACCTGCGCCGTGCGGCCGACCAATTTCGTTTATGTGCAAGCATCATGGCGCAGGAACAGGCCATTAAAGACCTGATTTCTCGGTTACGGACGCACATTTCATCATCACCCGCCGTCTCCCAGCAACATTTTTGAGCTGCCGCCAAAAGATCATGAACATCTTTATGTCTTTATGTCTTTATGTCTTTATGTCTTTATGCGGAGCTGTTTGAGCAGCTTGGTATCACCGCCCTTGAAACGAAGTTAAAGGCCAAACGCCTATCACCCCAACGGCGTGCGCCGCCTCTGCCCTGCCATTACAAC
>JBLRXA010000003.1:0-47904 GCA_047920955.1 Methylobacter sp.
ACAGTCGAGCAACACGATTTGATTGATCGTGTCTTTTTCTTAATTCATTACGAAAGAATTCGTCACTTACCCGTCGTTGAAAAAGGCAAAGTTATTGGCATAGTATCTGACCGGGATCTGTACAAAGCCCTTGGCCCTAAAAGCAACTCTAACGCCATTGAAGCGGCAACCGGCACCGGCACGACAGAACTCCATGTAGTCCCGAAAAAAGTGCAACACATCATGCACCGTGGCGTCATCACCGTCAGTCCCGACACTTATGCGTCGGAAGCGGCGGCAAAAATGGCCGAAAATAAAATCGGCGCCCTGCCTGTGGTCGACAAAGACAACAAGCTGGTCGGCATCTTGTCCTCGACCGACATACTGCGGGTTTTTTCAAAAATCGAAAGGGCCAGCGAAAAAAGAGAAGAACGCATCGCAGCCGGCATCAGCCACAAATAATAACGCCAGCGTTTGCACCGCCACTAAAGCCCCGGTTTAACGGGGCTTTTTCATTTTGCCCAAAACCCGCCATGATCCACAATCCCCTTACCGAGTCACACGTTAAAGCCGCCACGCAAGCCTGGCTACAGACGGTCATCATCGACCACGGCATCTGTCCGTTCGCAAAACGCGAACAGGAACGCGGCAGCATTCATTTCAGCATCAACCGCGACACCGACATTGAACAGTCCCTGTTGACACTGATGGGTGAATGCGACCGACTCGACACCGCCCCCGACATTGAAACCACGCTGTTGATTTATACCAAAGCCTTTATCGATTTCGACGATTATCTGGACTTTGTTGACTTGGCCGAAACACTGCTAAGCGAACAAGGCTATGAAGGCATCTACCAATTGGCCAGTTTCCATCCCGACTACTGCTTTCAAGGCGCCGATCTCGACGACGCCGCCAACTACACCAACCGTTCGCCTTATCCCATGCTGCATCTGCTGCGGGAAGCCAGCATCGAACAGGCCATTGCCAGCCATCCCGATCCCGAAAGCATCCCGCAGCACAATATTGAACTAACCCGGAAACTCGGCTTAGCTAAAATGCAAACCTTATTGGCGGCCTGCTATCCGACCGCCCCATGACACACCTGGCCGCTACCTAAAGCCCTCCAGCTCCCTAGCGCGCACTTCAGTAGCCACCATAAAACAGTCATTCGCACTGACGCGGGCCAAGCTCCCGCCATCAGGATCATGATAAAAATCGCAATTCGCATCCCTGAACTTCAGCCATAGGCGCTGGGCCTTTTGCAACTGCTGCCTACGCTCAGCAGAAAGCCCTGACATGAGTTCATTGTAGACCTTGTTCAAACGCGCATCCTGCCGCCCGTATTCCACCCCCATACAGTCAATCATAGCCATAGTGACGCCATCCGCCTGCTCCATGCACGCTGAAAACGCGGGGCCAATATCCTGCTCCGCCGCATAAACAGGCCGGATCGCCATCAATGTGGCAATTAACGCATACCTCATCATTTGCCGTCCAAATCGGCATCAACGTCATTTTTTTCACTGACCACTGCGTCCGTATCCGCCTGTAGCTGGGTTTCAATAGCCGCCTTAAATGCGTTTACAGAACCGACGTCATGCCCAACCGCCACATCAGCGGCCACCGCATCGGCAGTCGGCTCGGCAACAGTAGCCTCAGACTCGGCGGCCACGTCCGGCTGTTTATTTAAACCGTCGACAAACTCGACAAACCAGGCCTGCCCTCTCACACCGGCAAGATCAGGGTCATTCAGAATATCGGCGGAAACCGGCAAAATACCTTTACTGTCAGCCAATTTCAACGCATTTAGGCAAGCCTCTTTATCGCCGCGCAACGCATAAATACAAGCCATATTATAGGCCGCCGTCCCCGCCTGAATCGCGTTGGCCTTTTCAAAATAGTGCTGGGCATTCGCATAACAGGCATCATGAGGGCTCGCCCGTCTAACCCGCGCCAGCTCCATATAAGCCACGCCGCCATCAATCGCCGCGCCAAGATAAGTCGGTTGGGCTATCAGGCAAAAAGCGAATTTTTCAATGGCCTCTTGATACAGCGTCTCCGCTTGCTCCCCCGACTTTGTTTTTGCCTGATGCAGCAAAGCAAAACCCCAGTTATATAAAGCCTCCGCAACCAGCAACTCCCCGGCGACAACCTCGGCATAATCCTGGTAAACCCGTTTAAACAACTGTTCAGCCTTAGCGCCTTCGCTATTACGCGCCTCCGCAGTTTGTTTAACAGCAGCTTTCAACTTGGATTTCTTTGTTATTGAATCAAAAAACGACATGATTTATCTCTCTTAATTTGGTGGTTTATAATTGCGCTAATAGCATAACAGCTGGGCTGATAACGGCACTATGCAAAAATCTAAATAACATATTACCGGCCGACAATAAAGGAAAAAACATGAACGACATCGCCAAGGAAAAAGTAAACCTGGAAACCTCAAAAATTGCCTGGAGCCAATTGCAGCGTTTTTTTGCCGCAGGTGCAGCAGTATTTGTCGCCGCAGAGCTAGATTTAGTCGACGTCGCCTATCAGTTTTCCATCGACAACAAAGACCAAGTGGCATCATGGATGCGCGACAAGCAACTGGCATTAGTATCAGACCAACAGGCCGCCGACTGGTTCGAGACCGATGCCGACGTCTGGGCGGTTGTCGTCAAACCCTGGATATTAGTACAAGAATGCTAAGCAGTGGGAGCGACGCTCCCACACCCCATCCATAAAGCCGTTACGGATACAGCGCAACGCACCTTAATCCCAAATCTTCCTTTAGCCCAAACATCAGGTTCATATTCTGCACCGCCTGCCCTGCCGCGCCTTTAACCAGATTATCAATCACCGACAACACCACAACCGTGTCGCCGCCCTGCGGTTGATGAACCGAAATCTGGCAATTATTACTGCCGCGCACATTGCGCGTGTCCGGATGCGAACCTTGCGGCAACACATCGACAAAGGTTTCATCCGCGTATCTTTGTTCATACAATGCCTGCACAGCGTCCAAATTGCCCTGTACCCGACCGTATAAAGTAGCGTGTATACCGCGAACCATCGGCGTCAAATGCGGCACAAAAGTCAAACCGACTGACTTGCCCGCCACCCGCGCAAGCCCTTGGCGAATTTCCGGCAAATGCCGATGCCCGCCTACTGCGTAAGCCTTAAAACTCTCGCCGGTCTCACTCATTAACGTCGCCAATTCGGCCTTGCGCCCCGCCCCGCTAACGCCGGATTTAACATCGGCAATCAAATGGTCAGTGTCAACTAACTGATTTTCCAGCAACGGCAAAAAGCCCAACTGCACCGCCGTCGGATAACAACCGGGGCAGGCGATTAACTGGCTTTGTTTAATCGCCGTACGGTTCAATTCCGGCAAGCCGTAAACCGCCTCGGCAATTAAATCCGGGCAAACGTGTTCCATGCCGTACCACTGGCTCCATTCGACCACATCCTGCAATCTGAAATCGGCGGAAAGATCAATCACCTTAACACCGCGTACCAATAAAGCCTCTGCCATCAGCATGGCCGTACCGTTCGGCGTTGCAAAAAACACCACATCGCATTCCGCTAAAATCTCGACCTCCGGCGCACTAAATACCGCATCAATGTAACCGCGCAAACTGGGATACAGCGCATCCACCCGAAGCCCCGCATCCGAGCGCGACGTGACCACCGCGACTTCCACTTCTGTATGCAGCGCCAAAATCCGCAACAACTCAACACCGGTATAGCCGGTTCCGCCCACAATACCCACACGAACCATTTGTTTTATCCCTCCTATCTATAAAATAACGCAGGCAACCAATTTATGCTCAATGTGCGCCATGCTGCGGTGCCGCTGATTTGCTCATATCGGATCTACTCAAAATATAACGCTCGGCAGCATCGCCGGTAATGCGGTTGCCCTCGCTATCAAGCTGAATAAGCATATCCTCACCGACAAAATATTGCCGCACTATTGAACTCTTGCGTGGCGTCAACACAATCACATCTTTTTTATCACCCCAAGCAAACTTGCCTTTTTCGACAATTTCCCGCTCTGATTTGCCAACATATTGGGTAATCAACAGATAACTGTTATTTTTGTTCAACGCTAGCGTCGTCTTAACGCCTTTACAATCGGAACAAGGCAGAAAAGCGCGATAAATGCCCGGCCAATCAAGGCTATTTTGGGCATGGTGCATGTCCTCATTCCCCGTCCCGGCTTCGGCAAAAACAGGCGGACAAGCTAAAATCACGCCGATAAAAATAAAAGGCGTTAAAATTTGTGTAAGTTGTTGTTTAAGTGTGCGCATATTTTTCCTTAGTAAAACGATGGTAATAAAGTGTCAATCTTAGGCGATTTCCTGAAAAAAAATAACCTGAAATGATTGTCCACGAAAAGCACAAAAAACACGAAACTTTCGTGCCTTTCGTGAACGATGACAGCCTACGACCATCACTTTAGCCAAACTGCCAGCCCCTTAACTCGGTTTTTAAGCTGCGTTAAATCATCTTCAGCAGGCGCACGCTGGTAGCGTAGCCTAACAAAAAGCCGGGTAATTTCATCAACACGCTCGGCAAACTCCGGCTTTTGCGCACGAATCCGCTCAGCAAAATCATTGGCGCCTTCGCCCAATCTAATGGGCACACCGGCTTTGGCCATTTTTTGGCAAAACTGCCGATACAAAATGACAGCCGGATCATCCGCCCGATAACGAACCCTTAACAACCAGGCCGCCAACAGTAACGTCACCACCCCGATGGCCGCAAATATCCACAGCACACGCTCAAGCAGACTGCCAATGCCAAGCGCTGAAATCAGCAAGTTCTGATGATCACTGCCGAAATTGACAATCCGGCGCTGCCACTGATAATCCACATTATTCCAAAACTTCTTAATTTGATATAAGCCCCTGCCCTGCCAATCCGCATCAAACATGATCAAACTGACGCCACCAGTTTCAATCTGCCCCTGTAAATTAATATCCTGCTCAATCCGTTCCGGCGCAATCGCAGCGGTCGGATCAACCCTGACCCAACCTCGGCCTTGCAGCCACACTTCTGCCCACGCGTGAGCATTAGCCTGTCTAACTTCCAAAAACTGCCCAACGGCATTGAATTCGCCGCCCTGATAGCCGCTCACCACCCGCGCCGGAATATCAGCCACCCGCATTAGATAAACAAATGCGGTCGCATAATGACTGCAAAAACCACTGCGGACATCAAACAAAAAAGTTTCGATCGGCTTATTTTCCATCAGCGGCGGCTGCAAACTGTAACTGAACGGCTGCTGGCGAAAATACCCCAGTAATTGTTGAATAAACAGCTCCGGCTTTTTTTCAAAACCCTGCAACTGCTTAACCAGCTCAATGATGCGAGGAGACGGTGCGCCCGGTAATTGGCGGTTTTCGCGAGATTCGGCGGGGCCAATGTCGCCGGTATTGTATTGCGTGTAAGACACCAGCGCATATTCCGCCGCCTCGCCCACTTTAGTCCGGCTGGTCAGTTGGTAATTGCGCAGGCGTTGCACTGAGGCATCAAACTGGGCGGGCATGTCCAACGCATAAACCCAATGATGGCGCTGCGGCTCCTGCAGCAGCGAATATTGATAAGCCGTACCGGAAAAATGCAACTGATGTTGCTTAGCCGAATCCGCATTATTTTTCGCCATCGACCAAACTGTACCGTCGGTATAAGAAAAAACCGGACCGCGCCAATACAGTTGATTTTTTGGTGGCGGCTTGCCGTTAAATTTGACCCTGAACGCCAATTCCGGCGACAACGCCAGCTGACTAATCGAACCCGGCTCCAGGGTATCGCCCAAACCGGACAGCGCTTTATTCTTATCGCTCATCGGTAGCATCCATGTCGGCGCCTGCATCCTAGGGAAGACAACAAAAATAATCGCCGCCAACGGCAACGCCTGCAACATCAGCAGCGCCGCCGTGCGCAGTGCTGTCTTATTTTGCGGTTGCTCACTGTTAATCGCCACCAACGTAGCCAATAACACACAACATACCAGCAAACTATAAGCCGCCATCGCCATCGTTTGTTGGTAAAGAAACTGCGAAGCGGCGACGATAAAGACCAGATAACCGACCAAATACACATCGCGTTTCTTGTGTATTTCCAGCAACTTAAGCCCCAACGCCGTGACAAAAATCGCCGTCCCGGCATCCCGTCCCCAAACCCCGGTATGCAGACTAAACAACAAACCGATGCTACCCAACGTCAATACAAAAATAACCTTAGCGTTCGGCAAGGTGCGTGGCCGCCAAACCCCGCACAAGCGCCAGCCCCATGCAGAAAAAAACAACACCGATAACGGCCAGGGAATATGGCCGATATGCGGCAGCGTAATGAGCCCGACCGCGCTTAACAGCAACAATAAAACTCGTGGATTAAGTTCGTTAGTCATCATTTTTAGCAGGCGGCGCTGATAGCGCCAAATAAGTGTCCACGCTTAACACGAAACTTTCGTGCTAAGCGTGGACACTATTTTTTACAATCACCCGGGGATATTAGTATCAGAAACCACCAAAGCCATCAACCTAGGAGCGAGGGCATCTTGCCCGCCACGAGTACAAACAGCTTGCTAGTAATCTGAAAACAAAGTAATTATTCAGCCCCCTGCAATTATCGTTCCCACGCTCTGCGTGGGAATGCCTGAGTACCGCTCCAGCGGTACGAGACGCTAGAGCGTCTCGGTCTTCGTTCCCACGCTGGAGCCGTGGGAACGATAGTGGGATGTGGATAATTACAAAACAAAAAAAGGGGGATTGCTTACCAATCCCCCCCCTTGTATAAACTTAAAAAACAGCCTTAGAAACTAAGGAATATTTGTTTAAGCGATTTGAATTTTTCAACAGTCTCAACCATTAAAGCTTTTGATGCTTCCACGTCGCCTTTTTTTAGGGCTGCACGCGAATCTTTAAGAAGGGCGTTTGCCCTTTCTTTTTCCCTATTAACCGTAGCACTTTCAATGCGGTTCAGTGCTTGTTTGGCATCTTTCATTAACTCAAAAATTGTAGCTTCATCAGCACCACTGTTTAATCCCGCTAAAGCCGCTTCAGCCGCTGCAATTGATTCATCAAACGCAGCAAGAACACCTTCTTGTGACTGGTTTTCTATTTTTCCTGTTGGCTTGGCAGCCATTGCAGCAGGAGCCGCAGCAAGCAGTGCAGTACTAACAAATGAAGCGATTACTAATTTTTTCAATAAAGCCATTAGACTTTTTCCTCTTGGATATGGTGGATGTTGACGTTTATGTCTCGATGCTCATTTAACTAAATTCTGCTAAATTAGCATCTTTTACATCGTAGCATAGGCAGGAAAAATTATCTTTACAAATAATAACATCAGAATTTTATGGTTATTTTTTCCGGGTTCTGCAAGCCTAAATTAGAGCTGGCGGCTTGCTGATTATTAAACCGTTCCCACACCTAAAGTGCAGGAACGGTAAAAAGCAACTACCACAGCTTGCAGATAGAAAGCGCTATAAAATCAATTAGTTTCTACATTATCTTCAATGATTTTTGGCGTGACAAATATCAACAGTTCCTTTTTGACATTATTAACGGATGAGTTAGTAAATAAAAACCCAATACCCGGCAAATCACTGAGGAAAGGAATTTTATTTTCGCTGCTTTGCTCATCACCTTCATAAACCCCGCCTAAAACAACGGTCTCGCCATTTTCAACCAGCACCGAGGTTTTAATCTCGCGCTTATCAATACCCGGGTTACCCGATATAGGGTTTCGTGTTTGGTTATTTTCCTGATCTTTCTTAATCAGCAGATTCATGATGACTGAGCCGCTAGGCGTGATCTGCGGCGTTACATTTAATTCAAGAACGGCATCCCTATAAGTGACCGTTGGCGGCTGATTGGCCGTTTGCGGCATAGTGACAGGAATCTGAATACCTTGCATCATCACGGCGGTACAACGATCCATAGTCATGACCCTCGGATTGGAGACGATTTCCGCCTTACCGTCAATTTGCAAGGCTTGCAGTTCCAGGTTTAATACATAATCAGCCCCTCTCGCCAGCGTCATGCCCAATGCACCCGGCGGCGTGGCGGTCAGCGCCGAGACGCCCAAATCGACCAACAAGTTATCATTTAATGTACCCATATTGCCGCTGGAATCAGGGCTGATTGCCCCGCGAGTTCCGGCACCGCCAACACCAAACACCTTATCAGAACCGACACTGGCCGATTTTGCCGCACCGAATTTAACGCCCAGATTTTCGGTAAAGCTATCAATAGCAATCACCACTCGCGCCTCAATCATCACCTGACGCACCGGCACGTCGAGTCTGCGTATCAGTTTTTTTATATCTTCCAAACGTTTCGCGGTGTCACGAACAATCAGGGTATTAGTTCTGGCATCGACGACGACAGAGCCGCGTGGCGACAGCAAGCGCAAATCGTCATTGACCGCTTGTGCGCCGCCCGCCATACCTTGCCCGCCCATGCCGCCTTGCGCACCGCCTGCACCTTGCTGGCTGACCTGTGCATTACCCAGGGTCTGAGCAATAGAAGGCTTTTCTTCTATCGAACCGACCGATGCCGCCACTTCGGCGGTACCGGTTACGCCGCAAGCCCCGAAAGCACCGGCATCAGTGCCGTTTAATAGCGACCTGAAACTAGCCGCTTTGGCATAATCAATCTTAATATACTCGGTCACCAGCGGGTCTAATTGCGCGACTACTTTTTCCGTTTCCTGTTGTTTGCGCTTGTAATCCTTAATCTTATCCAGCGTTGAAATCAGCGTGACCGTGCCGGACTCGTATTTGCCCAATTCCTTGGTCATCATAATAAAGTCCAGTGCTTCATCCCACGGCACATCATCGAGTTTCAAGGTAATGGTGCCGGTCACATCATCACCGGCCACCACGTTCTGTCCGGTAAATTCAGCCAGAATCGCGATTACACTGCGGATGTCAATTTCTTGGAAATTTAACGACAGGCGGTCACCGACATATTTGGTGCGCGATCTATCCTGCGCCTCTTTTTCTTCAGGTGTTAACGGGCGGAATTCAACGGTCAGTAAACGGTCTGACTGGAATACCGAATAATCGTAAAGTTCATTCTGCGGCGATACGGTAATCGTGGTTTGCTGCTCGGAGGATACCGTATCGATAAATTTAACCGGGGTGGCAAATTCCGACACATCCAGCCGCTTGGCTAAACTGGTAGACAAGCGGGTATTTAAAAAGCTGATAACCACTTTGCCGTCTATTTTTTTGGAATTGACGATGGTATTGGGGTTGGCCAGCGTGACCAGTATGCGGCCTTCGCCTTTACTGCCACGTTTGAAATCAAAACCACTAATATCTTGGGCGGGTATTAATGCCGACACCACTGTATTGGCGGCCGCTGCCGCTATCGGCGGCGCAATCTGTGCGGCGGCAATAGGCCGGGGCGCTATCGCCGCCTGCCTTGTTGGCGTTAAGGTCAGTAATACCTTGTTACCGACAACCTGGGCGTCATAGGGCGTTGTCTCTAGCAGGTTAACGACCACACGCAATCTGTCGGCCGCTTCCACGACATAAATGCTGCTCGCAGTGCCTTGGTTTATCGGGTACATCTTTTTTGGCAAGGCGCTGGTTACGCCGGGAAAATCCAGCGCAATACGTGCGGGGTTATCGGTCTTGAATATTTTAGGAGCGACAGCGGCGCCGGTCATTTGCATTTCAATCTGCAGCCTGTCGCCTGGCTGCGTGGCAAAGTCCAATGCTGACAAGGCCAATTCGGCCGCGCTGACTGATGTCAACTGACATATTAATAAAAAGAATCCCAGGCTAATCTGCGCTCCCGATAGTCGCCACATCTTATGTTGTTCCCTGTCCGTATTGCGCATAACGCCGCCTTGTTTAGTGTTCATTTGTTGTCCTCGAAATTATTCTGTCAACGTGATTGAAATGGGTTGTTCGCGCCATGTTCCCGGTTTATCAGGGACTATTTCCATTATTTCAATTTTATCGCTGAGTATTCGTATAATTTTTCCGTGATTTTTGCCCATATAACGCCCCACTTTGACGCGATAAATAGTGCCGCTACTGGCTCTGACTAAGCCCCATAACTCCGCTTTCATATCGATAGTACCAACCATTCTTAGGCCATCCAAAGGGAAGGATTCCAGCTCTTCCCGGCGCCGGGTAAAGTCGGGCTTAATGCCGCTACCGGCCGCGACATCGGCGCCGCCCACCTGTTCAGGTTGTTCTGCTGGTCTAAACGGGTCGCGCAGGCCTTCCGGTTTAAAGATAAAGGGCTCAATCACTTTAATTTCGGGCAACGGTTTAATGGCTTCTTTAGGCCGCGCTTTAACATCCTTAAGATAATGGTTCAAATCCGAAAAATCATCATTGCTACAACCCGACAGTAAGGCCATAAGCGCGAGACTGCAAAGCGGCAGGGAACTGCGTACCTGCAATAATCGCTGCATAGCGGTTGACAAACGTAATTTATTATCCTGCATTACTTTTGCCCCCTTTTCTTTTTCACCGTCGTCGACTCTGCTGCATCCGCCGCTTCATTGTAAGTTTTCACCAGCGCATTCATTCTCATCTTGCCGCCTTTGCCGTCCTTGTCTTCGGGAATAATATTGACGTCATGCACGGTGACAATGCGCGGCAACGAGGCCAGGCCGCTAACAAACAAGCCCAATTCCTCATATTTTCCGATGACTTCGATTTTAATAGGCAATTCTGAGTAAAAGTCTTTACGCACCGGGGCTTCGGGTTTAAATAATCTAAACTCCAGGCCGCTGGCCAGTCCAGTCTGGGAAATGTCAATCAGCAAGCTGGCCACTTCTTCCTGTGTCGGCATTTGCCGAATCATCTGCTTAAGCTCGACTTCGATTTGCTCCAATTGCTCCTGGTAATCAGGCAGGTTGATAGCTTTCTTTTGTTTACTCTCGAACGACTGTTTTAACTCGACTTCTTTTTGTTCGAGCGCCTCCAGTTCGGCCAGTTGATCCATGGTGTCATAGTAGACGCCTGCGCCGAACACTAACGCACAGATCAACACAATCGTGGCCACTTTGACCGGCAGCGGCCACGTCCCCGCCGCATTAGGATCCCAATTAATTTCCGACAGGTTAATTTCTGATAAATTCATCAATGACTCCCTGCCTGTTCAGCTTCTGCACTTCGGTTACCCTGTGTGGCGTGGAGGGTAAAATCACTGACCCGCTCGGCATCGGTTTTGGCCGCCGACTGAATGACATTCAGTTTGGGCGCTTTCAACCAATCCGAGGCCTCGATAGCGCGCATGAGCGCGGAAACACGCGCATTTGATTGCGATTTACCCTCAAACGTCAATTCCGCACCTAATTGGGTAAATTTCGACAAAAACACGCCATCCGGTGTCACGCGGGGCAATTCATCAAACAAATGCACAATTTCCGGACGACTTTCCTGTAATTTCTGGATTAAGTCTATTTTGGTCAACAATTTGGCTTTCTGCTCTTCAATCGTTTTAATTTTGGCAATTTTTATATCCAATTGCGCTATTTCCTCTTCGATTATTTTGTTGCGCTGCCCCTGATAGTCTTTTAGCCCCTCAATATACATGTGCATCCCGCCAAAAATAATCGCCGTGAACACCACCGCCACGACAATGGCGTTAATAAAATCTTGCTTTTTTTGCGCCCGCAGTTCTTCTCGCCAAGGCAGTAAATTGATTCTTGCCATTAGTCAAAGCTCCTTAAGGCCAAGCCGCAGGCAATCATCATCGCCGCTGCGTCGTTACTCAATGACTGGGGTTTTATCTTATGGGACAAGGACATATTGATAAACGGATTAGCAATCGCAACCGGCACCCCAATGGCCTGCTGCACCAACTTGTCGACACCGGCTATTGAAGCGCAGCCGCCAGCCAGGATAAGACTATCGATGCGCCTATTGGCGCTAGATGAGACAAAAAACTGAATGGAACGCTGAATTTGCTGAACCATCGCCCTTTTAAAGGGATCCAGCACATCAATGGTGTAGTTGTCCGGCAAACCGCCGACCTTTTTTGCCAAACCGGCCTCCTCGTAAGTCAGGCCATAACGACGCTGGATTTCTTCGGTTAACTGCCGACCGCCAAAGCTTTGCTCCCGTGTGTACACGGTATGGGCATTATACAAAACATTTAAGGTGGTTAAGGTAGCGCCTATGTCGACAACGGCCACTGTTTGGGCTTCCGTGCTGTCCGGCAATTGGTCGAGCAACAGGGAAAACGCATTTTCCATCGCAAACGCTTCGACATCAACAATCTTGGCCTTCAAGCCTGCCTTTTCCAGCGCCTCGACGCGGTCGGCAATGGTTTCTTTGCGTGACGCCGCAAGCAGCACATTGACCATATCTGGGTTATTTTCCATTTCGCCCTGCACTTCAAAATCAAAGTTGACGTCGTCCAGCGAATAAGGCACGTACTGGTCGGCCTCAACCATGATTTGCTCTTCCAATTCGTCATCGGACAATCCCGCCGCCATCGGTATCACCTTCGTCATCACCGATGCCCCAGCCACAGCCACTGAAGCTTGCCTGAGTTTGGAACCGGACTGCTTGAGCGCAACTTTTATCGCATCGGCGATGACATCGACATTGGTTATGTTTTTATCAATCACGGCATCTTGCGGCAAAGGCGCGACCGAATAACTCTCAACCCGATAACGGGCGCCGACCTTGCTCAACTCAAGTAATTTTATAGCGGCCGTACTGATGTCAATACCCAGCACAGCACTTTGTTTTTGACCAAACCAACTCATGAACTAACCCTTGAAAAACTTGATAAACACTGTGATTGCCCACATCCCCAGACATTATACTTTCTGTGCGACTGACAAGGATGCGGGAGAATGCAAATCTACTACAGTGTAAGTTGATAAGCGGATTTTTGCATGATGCAGGCCATTGCCCGTGCAGCCGTCGGCTATAATCAACCCTCACAAAACCCATTTACTGGCGAAAGTATAGTAGCCTTTTTTATTTTGATGCTTAAAATGTGCAATTTATTTGTTCGGCCCGCTGCGTCGTTATAGCCAGCAGCCTCACTGTAGGAGCGGTTTCATCTGCAATTTTTATCGCTACCGTAGCATTTTTGGAAATACTTGTGGCTAAAATTCTAAAATGGTTTGCCATTATTTTGACAACCATCACGCTGGGCATAGCAATCGGCAGTTATTTCTTATATGGCCACCTTTCAGCCAATCTGCCTGACGTCACCCACCTGCATAATGTCCAGTACCAGATACCGCTAAATATCTACACGCAAGATAAGTTGCTGATTGCCCAGTTCGGCGAGAAAAAACGCATACCGGTTACCATAGAAAAAGTACCGAAGCAGCTGATTAACGCCTTTATCGCCGCAGAAGACGACAGCTTCTATGAACATCCCGGCATCGACCTTAAAGGCCTGTTGCGTGCCGCCTTGCAACTTGCCTTGACCGGCAAGAAAAAGCAAGGCGGCAGCACCATCACCATGCAGGTCACCCGGAACTTCCTGCTCAGCAACGAAAAAACCTATACCCGTAAGCTGAAAGAAATCATGCTGGCGTTAAAAATAGAGCGCGAATACAGCAAAGACGACATCATGGCGCTGTATTTAAACCAGATTTTTATGGGGCACCGGGCTTATGGCGTTGCCGCCGCCGCCCAAGTTTATTACGGCAAAACGCTGTCCGAACTGAGCCTGGCCGAACACGCCATGATTGCCGGTTTGCCCAAAGCGCCGTCGATATACAACCCTATCGCCAATAAGGCAAGGGCACTTGAACGGCGCAATTACGTGTTGCAGCGCATGCTTGAGCTTAAGCACATCAGCCAGCAAGATTATGAGGACGCATCAGCGCAACCCTCGACCGCAAAGCTACAAACTGTCTTGCCCGACGTTTCGGCGCTGTATTTAGCCGAAATGGTACGCCAGAAAATCTTCGAACTGTATGGCGAGGAAGCCTACACATCGGGCTTTAAAGTCTATACCACCATCAACGGCACGCTGCAAAGCGCCGCCAACCAGGCACTTAACAACACCCTACATGCGTATGACGAACGCCACGGCTACCGTCGCGCCAGCATTGACAAAAGCAGCCGTTTCAGTGACCTGCCCATTATCGGCGACACCCTCCCCGCCATGGTGCTGCAGGTAAAAAATAACCTCGCAACAGCCAAACTGCAAAACAACACGCTGATTGAAATACCCTGGGACACCATCAAATGGGCTGGCGGCATCGGCAACAGCATACGGCGCGGCGATATTATCCGGGCGCGCCGACTCGCCGATAGCACTTGGGCCCTAACGCAAATCCCCCAGGTGGAAGGCGCCTTTGTGTCATTGAACCCAAACACCGGCGCGATTTTAGCCTTAACCGGCGGCTTTGACTTTTTCCGCAACAAATACAACCGCGCCACCCAATCGAAAAGACAGCCCGGCTCCGGCTTTAAACCCATCATTTACACGACCGCACTGGAACAAGGCTACACCCCCGCCAGCCTAATTGACGACGCGCCGCTGGTTATTAACACGCCAGGCCAGGAAAACGAATGGCGGCCGGAAAATTACAACAAAAAATTCTACGGCCTGACCAGTATCCGCTCGGCCATCACCCATTCCAGAAACATCATTTCCATTCGTTTATTAAAGGACATGGGCATTGAAAAAGCGGTGGAGACCGCCTTACGTTTTGGCTTCACCGAAGACCAAACACCTAAAACATTGTCGCTGGCATTGGGCAGCGGCTATGCCTCGCCGCTGCAAATGGCGCAGGTTTATGCCACCTTTGCCAACGGTGGCTTCCTGGTCAAACCGTATTTTATCGAGCGCATTGAATCCAACGACGGCGACGTCATTTATCAGGCCAAGCCCAAAACCGCCTGCCCCGCCTGCGATGGTAACCCGGCATTGGCGCGCACCCATGCGCCCCGGATCATTACCCCGCAAATTTGTTTCCTGATGAACTCGTTATTAAGGGATGTCGTTCAGCACGGCACCGCAACTGATGCGAAGACCCTGGGCAGACAGGATATTGCCGGTAAAACAGGCACCACCAACGATCACCGCGACGCCTGGTTTAATGGTTATGCGCACTCGAATGCCGCCGTTGCCTGGGTTGGTTTTGACGATTTTTCGCCACTGGGAAACCGCGAAACCGGGGGCGTAACCGCCTTGCCGATGTGGATAGAGTTTATGCGCACCGCACTGAAAGATACGCCGGAAACACCTCTTGACATGCCCGACGGCATAGTCAAGGCGTTTATCAGCCCCCATACCGGGCTATTGACAGCAACGGCAAATACCAGCGGAATCTGGGAATACTTCCAGGCGGAACACGCCCCTCAGCGTTATGGCCCGCCCCCGACGACCACGGCAACCGACACCGATTTTTCCGATGAAAAGCCGATTGAAAGTTTGTTTTGAGGGGGTTCATTGCTGGGAAAGACTGTTTTGGCTATTCAATAATGTTGCCATGTTATTACAACAGTGCTATTTTCAGACATCACCACAAACAACAGGCTATCACGACCATAAACGTCACTCTACCTCCCCAACTCGATGAAATGGTTCGTCAAAAAGTAGCGTCAGGACTCTACACCTCCGTAAGCGAAGTTGTCCGCGAGGCATTACAGCTTATGGAAGAACAAGACCGTATGCGTAGCACCAAGCCCGAACAGTTACGCCATGATATACATCTTGGCATCAATAGCGGCGAACCGACACAGTGGAATCTTGAAGAAATTAAACAAGAAGGTCGAAAAAGAAGAGCAGAGCGTTCCAGTGTTAGCCAGGACGTCTAAAAACTCATGGATTAGACTGCTACTAACGGATCGATTAACTCCAACTGCTCAATCCATTGAAAATCGCGGATGTTATGGGTTACCAGAGGTAACTGATGAGCCAGCCCCGTAGCAGCAATTATGGCATCACCCAGCCCCATACTGCGTTGACGACGCAATTGTATAGCGCAATCAATAATTTCAGATGAAACAGCAAGAACATGAATTGCCTCAAAAAACAATCCGAACCGATTAAACTCATCATCTGAGTTTCGCCAATAGCCCATCACTTCTAAACGGGTGACATTCGACACAGAAAATTCGCCTTGCAGTAAAAACCTTTCCAAATTTGATTCACGGTATTCTGGTTGAAACGCATAAATTACAATGTTACTGTCAAGAATCATCAATCATCCTCACGTCCAGACAACAACCTGTCTTTGCGTTGCTCCCGTTGCCAGTCCACTGGGTTACCGAATTTCTCGGCAATATTTGCCCGTAATTCTGCCGGTGTTGCACGCAAAATACCAACCAGGCGTACACCATTTGGCATTTCTTCCGTAGCCGGAACATCCTCTAATTCATCAGCATCATCAGCGACTAAAACGACCCGTACACACTTAAATTTAGGTACTTCACCTAGCCATTTAATATGACCATGATCATAAATTGCTTCATAACTTTTCAACATCGTCATGTCTCCCAAGAAAAAATGGTGCTAATCGCATGGACTTATAGTCGACTCTCAAGTGATATTTAGAAGAATATCCTTCTTTCCTGCAATGGGCGCAAAAAAAACAGGCGGTACACTTCGTACCGCCTGCTTTCAATGCCAAATAGCTTGTTAAAAACAATTTAGCCCATCAACTCAACTTGCCATGGCATTGTTTATACTTTTTGCCTGAACCGCATGGGCAGGGGTCGTTACGGCCGACTTTATTTGCGTCCCTGACAAAAGGTTGACCTGCGGCCTCATCTTCTTGCTCAGGCGCCGCAACTAACGATTCATCATAAGCATCCAAGGTCGGCGCTTGCGCATGTTCAAAATGCATTTCTTTGGGCGCTTGCCGTTGTTCGTCAATGGCCTGGACATCTTCTTCGCGACTGACCTGGACTTTAAACAGAATTTCTATCACTTCGTACTTGATATGTTCGAGCAGTTTGGTGAACATTTCAAACGCTTCGCGCTTGTATTCCTGTTTGGGGTCTTTTTGCGCATAACCCCTAAAATGAATGCCTTGGCGCAAATAATCCATCGCCGCCAGATGCTCTTTCCAGCTATTATCAAGCACTTGCAACATCACTGATTTTTCAACATGTTGCAGCACGTCTTTGGACATTTGCTGCTCTTTGTCCTTATGGCTTTGCTCCAGTATGCCGATAATGCGTCGGCGCAAGGATTCTTCTTGTAACGACTGGTCTTCATCGAGCATTTGGCGCACAGGGACATGCACATTAAATTCCTGCAGGAAATGATCTTCCAAGCCTTTAGTATCCCACTGCTCGACCATCGTTTTCGGCGGGATGTATTGGGTAATCACGTTATTGATCACATCTTCGCGTATCGCAGTGATAATTTCGGATATTTCCTCAGCCGCCATTAACTCGTTGCGTTGGGCATAAACCACTTTGCGCTGGTCATTGGCGACATCGTCATAGGCGAGGATTTCTTTGCGCACATCGAAGTTACGGTTTTCAACCTTGCGCTGGGCGCTTTCAATCGAGCGGGTAACCCACGGATGTTCAATGGCTTCGCCATCACCCATGCCCAATTTCTTCATTAAGCCCGCGACACGGTCGGAGGCGAAAATACGCATCAAATCGTCTTGCAGCGACAGATAAAAGCGGGTTGAACCCGGATCGCCCTGACGCCCCGAACGGCCGCGCAACTGGTTGTCGATACGGCGCGATTCATGGCGTTCAGAGCCGATTACATGCAGGCCGCCAGTGGCGATAACCTGCTCGTGTCGATCCAGCCAAGCGCCACGGACGCGCTGCTTGTCGGCATCACTGGCATCTTCGCCCAAGGCCGCCAATTCCGCTTCCAGATTGCCGCCGAGGACAATGTCAGTACCGCGACCAGCCATGTTGGTGGCGATAGTGACCGCCCCCGGCATACCGGCCTGTTCAATAATATGGGCTTCGCGCTCATGCTGTTTGGCGTTAAGCACTTCGTGTTTAATGCCGCGCTTGGTCAATAACGCGGACAAACGCTCGGAGTTTTCAATCGAGGTGGTACCGACCAACACTGGCTGCCCGCGCCCTACGCACTCTTTAATATCATCGGCAACGGCGACATATTTTTCGTCAGTGGTCAAAAACACCACGTCGCCCAAGTCCTTACGGATCATGTTGCGGTGCGTAGGAATAACGACCACTTCGAGGCCGTAAATTTTGTTCAGCTCGAACGCTTCGGTATCGGCCGTGCCGGTCATGCCGGACAGTTTTTCATACAAACGGAAATAATTTTGGAAGGTAATCGAGGCCAAGGTCTGGTTTTCGTTTTGAATCCTGACATGCTCTTTGGCTTCAATCGCCTGATGCAAGCCTTCCGACCAGCGCCGTCCGGGCATAACCCGACCGGTAAATTCATCGACGATAATCACTTCGTTATTGGCAACGATATAATCGACGTCTTTTTTGTATAAGATATGGGCGCGCAATGACGCATTCAGATAGTGCATCAAACGGATATTGGTCGCATCGTACAAGCTGGTGCCATCAACCATCAGGCCATGCTCAACCATTAATCGCTCAACCCGCTCGTGGCCGGCCTCAGTCAGATACAACTGGCGCACTTTTTCATCGACCGAATAATCGCCCGGCTCGTCTTCTTTTTCCTGTTTAGTCAGAAAAGGCACGATTTCGTTGACTTTGATATAGATTTCGGTGCTTTCTTCGGTAGGGCCGGAGATAATCAGCGGCGTCCTCGCCTCGTCGATCAGAATCGAATCGACCTCATCGACAATGGCAAAACTTAAATCGCGCTGGACTTTTTGTTCCAGGCTAAAAGCCATGTTATCGCGCAGATAATCAAAGCCAAATTCATTGTTGGTACCGTAAGTGATGTCCGAGCCGTAAGCCTGACGCCGATCTTCGCTGTCCATTTGGCTGATAATCACGCCAGTGGTCAAACCCAGAAAGCCGTAAAGCCGCCCCATCCATTCGGAGTCACGTTTGGCCAGATAATCATTGACCGTGACCACATGCACGCCACGCCCCGGCAAGGCATTCAGATAAGCCGCCAAGGTGGCCATCAGGGTCTTACCTTCACCGGTTTTCATTTCGGCAATTTTGCCGTCGTGAAGAATCATGCCGCCGATTAATTGCACATCGAAATGGCGCATACCGAAAACCCGGGTCGATGCTTCCCTGACCGTTGCAAACGCTTCGGGCAGCAGATTATCCAGTTTTTCACCCTGCGCCAGGCGGTCACGAAATTCCTGCGTTTTCGCTTTTAATGCGTCATCAGATAATTTTTCGTACTCAGAAGCCAGTGCGTTAATCTTTTTGACCAACGACTTTTTCTTCTTTATCAGCCTGTCATTACGGCTACCTATAACTAATCTAACCAACTTACCCAGCATGTTTTTTTCCGGTATGAATTTAGTACAATGAATGAATAAAAGCCCGCGATTATATAACGTCTGCCATTTTAGTGACAGTTAAAAAAAACTGCGGCGCTAGCTTTCCGGCGTCCGGGCAATCACGCGTTTATAGTTGTGATACAACAGCAAGCCACCCCATAACATCGACAACAACATGATGGCACAACCCAACGCAAAAACCGCTTTCGCCAGCACATGGTCGTATTGCAAAAGCCCGGTTTCGGTCAGCAGATATTCCCAGTCGTGAAAGCCATAGGGCGACGAATGCCCAAAATTGCCGCCCAACAGCGGCAACTGCCCTGCCCTGGCGTCATTCATATAGGGCGCAATATCGAGAAAGTTTTCACCCAGCCACCACAGCGCCACCGAGGCGCCAAAAGGGTCGCGGGTTTTCAGCAGTAAAGTGAGCGCGCAAATGAGCGGCATCAATAATTGCCCCAGCGTTCCGCCCAACGAGGTGATAAAGGCGCCAAACGGCCTGAAAATAACATGACCCGCCTCATGGAACGGCAGGTTGACCAGATGCAAAAAAGAATTGCCGACCGCATTGCTGTCAATCGTCGCGCCCATTAATTGCCAGCTCCACACCATCAGCCCGACAAACACCAATGACCTGCCCAAAAAATACGGCCACGAACTTTGCTGGGCATCGTCGAATAAGAATTGCGTCAATGGCCTGACCGGTTCGTCTTCACCCAAAACAACCACGACAGGCCGTTGTTCATCGGGCTGCGCCGTGGGTTGCCCATGATATTTTAGGTATTTTGCAAAGACGATGCCGCAATGCGGGCATATTTCGCTGGGCGCGGACAGCGCCTGTTGGCATTTAGGGCAATTCATGGCCGATTCTTGCCGTATATCTTCAGTATCCAGGCATAAAACCAGGGTGGGCGACACAGCACGACATAAATTAACAACAGTGGGGTGAGTGGAATGGGGCCGATTTCCAGAATGGAAATGAAGATAAGGATAAGAACAGCAAAAAGACGCATGGCTTATTTTCGTGCTCGCTGTCCGTCGAGAGCCCGTTGCCGTCTAGCTTCTTTAGGGTCATGCCGCAATGGCCGGTAAATTTCTACTCTATCGCCCTCTTTAATAGGTTGATCCAGTTTGCAGACCACGCCAAAAACACCCACATTCAGCGCAGACAGCGCAATTTCGGGGAAACGCTCCAGTATTCCCGAAGCCTTTACCGCCGCCTCAAGCGTGGTCTTTTCGGGCAAACTCAGGGCGACAATGAGCTGTGTTTCGGGCTTGGCATAGGCGACTTCGACATTAACCATAAACAGCTTTGGCGCGTGCCGTAAAGGAACTGACCATGGTGTTGCAAATCTGATTAAAAACCGCGCCAAAAGCGAGGCTTGCCAGTTTGCCCGACATTTCAAATTCCAAATCCAAAGAAATTTTGCTGGCGTCTTCGCGTAGTGGGATAAATTCCCAAATGCCTTCCAGATGCGAAAACGGGCCGTTTAATAGCGAAATGGCCATCCTATGTCCGGGTTCGATCTTGTTCCGAGTCGAAAAGGCTTTTTTAAAACCGCCTTTGGCAATCAACAATTCAGCTTCGACAATGTCACCTTCGCGCTTAATGATGCGGCTGCCGCTGCACCAGGGCAAAAATGCGGGATAGGCTTCAACATCGTTAACCAAATCAAACATCTGTTGCGCTGAAAATTTGACCAGCGCGCTTTTTTGCACCACGGTCATGGTTAAAGAACTCCAATCACATGCAAAAATACCAAAAACACAGCGGCAGGTGACACATAGCGGATTAATAAGCGCCACACTGTGTAACTCAGAGCATCCGGCATGTCCAGTTCATGCTCGCTGTGCTGCTGCGTCATAATCCAACCGGCAAACACCGCGATGCAAAAGCCGCCGATAGGCAGCATTAAATTGGCGGTTAAATAATCCAGTAATTGAAATAAAGTGCGGTCGAAAATTTTGAAATTAGACCAGGCATTGAAGGAAAAAACGGTCGCTAATCCCAACACCCAGGTTACCGCACCCGACCAGACACAAGCCTGTTTTCTGTCCATATTTTTGTTTTCAATCAGCCAGGCAACAGCCGGTTCGATTAATGAGATCGACGACGATAAGGCGGCAAATGCCAACATAACAAAAAACAACACGCCGAAAAACCAGCCGCCGGTCATGTTGCCGAAAGCAATCGGCAAAGTTTGAAAAATCAGGCCAGGGCCCACGGCAGGCTCTAGGCCGCTGGCAAACACAATCGGAAAAATAGCGATACCGGCCAATAAAGCAACCAGGGTATCAGTACCGGCAATCAAATACACGGTTTTGGCAATCGACACCTCTTTCGGCAAATACGAACCATAAATCATGATGGCACCCATGCCTAAACTCAGGGTAAAAAAAGCATGACCCATCGCAGTCAAGACACTGTCGCCAGTCAATTTACTAAAGTCTGGGGTAAATAAGAAGCGGATGCCTTGGTCATAATAATCACCCGTGGTCATGGCGTAGGCCACCAATAAAATCAGCAGCACAAACAAGGCGGGCATTAAAAAACGCACGGCTTTTTCCAAGCCGCTATTAACACCGCGCGCCACGATCAGCATGGTCACTAGCATAAACGCACTGTGCCAGAACATCAGCTGTATCGGGCTAGCAACAAAATCATCGAACAGGCTTTTTATGTCGCTGGCATCGGCAGCGGAAAAGCTGCCGACAAAGGCCTTTAGCGTATAAGCCGACGCCCAACCGGCAATCACACTGTAATAAGACAGGATCAAGAAACCGGCAATCACGCCCATCCAGCCCAAATAATGCCAGTTTTTATCGGCACCGGCTTCCTCGGCCAGCGTTGTCATAGTATCAATCGGGTTCTGCCTACTGCGCCGCCCCAACATAGTTTCCGCCATCATAATGGGGATGCCAATCAAAAACACACACAGCAAATAGACAAGAACAAACGCCCCACCGCCATTTTCGCCGGCAATATAGGGAAACTTCCAAATATTGCCGAGTCCGACCGCAGAACCTGTCGCCGCCAGAATAAACGCGAAACGTGATGACCATTCCCCATGAATTGATTTTTTTATATCCGTCATTTGTGTGCCTAATAAAAACTCAAGTGTTATAGATTCACCACGATAGTCCCCTGGGTGGTGAGCTTTTCTGACTATTGCCGTAATATCGAGTAAAATAACAAAATTATTCCTTTACGTCAGTTTAAAAATCCTAACCCGCACTTATGGCCGATAAAAAGTCTAAGAAAAACAACAAGCAGCAAAACGCCACCATTGCCGTTAATCGCCAGGCGACTCATGAGTACACCATTGAGGAACGCTTTGAAGCTGGGCTTGTGCTGGAAGGCTGGGAAGTCAAAAGCCTCAGAGACGGGCGCGTGCAACTTAAAGAAAGTTATGTGGCGATCCGGCGCGGCGAAGCCTTTTTATCCGGCGCCCATATTTCGCCGCTGTTATCGGCCTCAACCCACGTCAACCCCGATTCAATCCGCGCCAAAAAACTGCTGCTAAATCGCCATGAATTAAACAAATTGATCGGTTCGGTCGAACGCAAAGGCTACACCCTGATTCCGCTGTCGATGTACTGGAAAAACGGCCGCGCCAAACTGGAAATCGGCCTTGCCAAAGGCAAGCAACTGCACGACAAACGCGCCACCTCCAAAGACCGCGACTGGCAACGCGAAAAAGCGCGGATTATGAAAAAAGGCTAACCATCAGCATCAAGGTGTAAGTGCCTTGGTGCTTTCGCTTTTCACCTTAAAATTTGAACCCCAACACCATGCCCACACACCCCAACCTCCTATCCGCAAGCAACAGCCTGCTCATCGTCGTCGATTTGCAAGCCAAATTATCAGCGGCCATGCCGGAAGCCGAAGCAGAGCTGATGACCGCCAATGCCCGAAGCCTGGTTGAAGCCGCCGGTTTGTTACATATCCCAGTGCTGCTAACCGAACAATATCCCAAAGGCCTAGGTGCCACCGATGCCAGCATTACCGATCTGTTATCGGAAGATACGCTGATTTTCGACAAAACCGGTTTTTCCTGCTGCGCGGCTGAAGGTTTTAGCGACACAGTGGCTAACGCCGACCGCAAACAAGTCATCTTAGTCGGTCAGGAAGCGCATGTTTGCGTACTGCAAACCGCATTGGAATTGCTGCATTTAGGCTATCAAGTGCATGTTGTCGAAGATGCCTTGTGTTCGCGCAAAGCCGAGCATAAGTTCTATGCCTTACAGCGTATGCAGCAACAAGGCGTAACCATCAGCAATTACGAATCAGTGTTGTTCGAATGGGTCAAAGATTCCACCCATCCCGAATTTAAAAGCATTTCCGCATTGCTCCGCTAACCTTTCAACGCCGAGTCTAGCCCATGTCCCTCGCCGCATTTCTTGACAAAATCCGCCATAACAGCCCGGTCAGTTTCGATGAAACCATTGCCGTCATTAGCGAAAACTACCATTACCAAGCCACCGAACTCAGCAACGGCCTGAATGAACAGCGCTTGGTCAACCCGGCTGGCAGTAACGAAGGTTCCTGTAAAATTTTCGCCTTCGCCCAGCTCAACGGACTTGACCCGCAACAAACCTTAAACCTGTTCGGCGATTATTACCGGCTTGATGTGTTAAACGATCCGCACGGCAGCGGCCACCAGAACATCAGAAACTTTATGCAATACGGCTGGGCTGGCATTGATTTTAAAGGTGTCGCACTGACAGCGAAATAAGGTGATTTCCGAAAAAATAAAGTCCACGAAAAGCACAAAAGCCACGAAAATTTTGTGTTTTTTCGTGCTTTTCGTGGACAATTATTTAGGTATTTTTCTTTCCGGGAAACAGCCTAACCGTCACAACCCAGCGAAATCAAACGCCCAAACAAAGATCGCGAATCATCACTTCTTCATCAGCCGGGATAATCAGCACCGGTTTATGACCGGCAAGGCCGATTGTATTTAGGCTGGACGCATTAGCCGCCTGATCCAAAGCAAAGCCTAAAAAATCCAACGGCGCACAGATTTTTTCGCGCACTTCGGCGGAATGTTCGCCAATGCCGCCGGTAAAAATTAGCGCATCGATGCCGCCCGCTTTGGCCGCAAAGCCGCCAATGGCCGCCCTCACCTGCCGGCAAAAATAATCGACGGCGAAAGCGGCGTTTTCGCTGACGCTGGCGGTGAGCTCATTCATTTCCGAACTTTCACCCGCCGATAAGGCCAACAAGCCCATTTGATGAAACACCACCTTGCTCAATTGCTCAGGCGTGTAGCGTTTGGCCAGTTCCAGCATGACGCCGGGATCAAGGTCACCGCTACGGGTGCCCATCGGAATGCCGCCCGCCGGGGTATAGCCCATACTGGTGTCCACCGATTTCAGGTTCTCCAGCAAACACAAACTGGCGCCGCTGCCCAAATGGGCGACGACGACTTTTTGATAGGCCACGTCGCCCAATAGGCTTTCAAGCCTGCCGGCAATGTAGGCGTAATTGAGGCCATGAAAACCGAAACGGCGCAAACCCAATGCGTTCGGAATTGGCAGACGTTTAGCCAACTCCGGCAGCGTGACATGAAACGCGGTGTCGAAACAGGCGATTTGCGGCGCATCGAAGCGTTGCAGGCATAAATCCAGCCCCAACAGATTACCCGGCAAATGCAGCGGGGCAAGATGAATCAGTGCCTCCAGCCGGTCACGCTCACTCGCATCAACCCGTCTTGCCGCATCGGTGATTTCGCCGCCGTGGACAAAACGATGGCCAACCAGCGTCGGCAGTTCGCCAGCCAAATCGTGCAGCAGCTGGTCAAATGCTTGCTGTTGATTACGCACATGCTCATAGCGAAAATTGCGCCGTGCGCCATCTGCGGCAAACAGGCTCGCCTTCAGTGAAGACGAGCCGCTGTTGACGGTCAGGACTGAAGGTTTCAATACGGCCACACCCAATTATCGACTTCAGGTAAATCGGTGCCGTATTCGTAAGCATAATTGCGGCATTCGATCTGCATATCGCGCATGTTTTCTTTGACATGGGCACCGGCTACGCGCAACGACGGAATCCGGTTAATCGCGTCAATCACCAAACTGAAACGGTCGATTTCGTTCTGAATCGCCAGTTCCAGCGGCGTGTTGATGCTGCCTTTTTCCTTGTAACCGCGCACATGCATATTGTTGTGGTTGTTGCGGCGATAAGCCAGGCGATGAATCAACCAAGGGTAGCCGTGGAAGTTGAATAGTATCGGCTTATCCAGTGTGAACAAGCTGTCGAAATCCTTGTCCGACAAACCGTGCGGATGTTCGGCTTCGGGCGCTAGTTTGTACAGGTCAACCACATTGATGAAACGCACTTTAAGTTCGGGGAAATTCTCACGCAGCAAGACCACAGCGGCCAACGCCTCTTTGGTCGGAATATCGCCTGCGCTGGCGATCACCAAATCCGGCTCGAAACCTTGGTCGTTACTCGCCCAACCCCAAATGCCGATGCCCTTGGTGCAATGTTTAATCGCCGCATCCATATCCAAAAATTGCAGATGCTTTTGTTTGTCGCAGACGATGACGTTGATGTAATCGGTGCTTTTTAAGCAATGATCGGCCACCGACAACAGACAGTTGACATCGGGCGGCAAATAAATCCGCGTGACTTCCGGGCTTTTGTTGACCACTACGTCCAAAAAGCCGGGGTCTTGATGAGTAAAGCCGTTGTGATCCTGACGCCAAACGGTCGAGGTAATCAGCAGATTCAACGAGGACACCGGTGCGCGCCACGGCACATCCTTGGACATCGCCAGCCATTTGGCATGTTGATTAAACATCGAATCGATTACATGGACAAAGGCTTCGTAAGTGGAGAAAAAGCCGTGGCGGCCGGTCAGTAAATAGCCTTCCAGCCAGCCTTCCAATGTATGTTCGGACAGCATTTCCATCACCCGTCCGTCCGGCGACAATTCGCCACCATTGGCATCTTCCGGCAAATAGTCCGCCAGCCAGGTTTTTTTGCTGACTTCGTACACATCGTCGAGCTTGTTCGAGCTGTTTTCATCGGGGCCGAACACGCGGAAATTCTGCATGTTCAGGCGCATGATGTCGCGCAAAAACTTGCCCAAAGGCCGCGTATTTTCAGCGACTGTAGTACCCGGTTTCTCCACCTTAGCCGCATAGTCGCGGCAATCCGGCATGTGCAGAGCTTTGCGCAACAGACCGCCGTTAGCATGGGGATTGGCGCTCATGCGCCGCGTACCTTTGGGCGCTAATGCCTTCAACTCAGGCATCAAACGACCCTCCTGGTCGAACAATTCTTCCGGCTTGTAACTGCGCAACCAGTCTTCCAGCTGCTTAAAATGTTCCGGCGTGTCGCGCACATTGCTCAGCGGCACTTGATGGGAGCGCCAAAAATTTTCCACTTTTTTACCGTCAACTTCTTTCGGCCCCGTCCAGCCTTTAGGCGAGCGCAGCACAATCATCGGCCAGCGCGGACGGATTGGCTGGCCGCTTGAGCGCGCCTCCTGCTGGATGCGGCGGATTTCCAAAACGCATTGTTCCAGTGTCTCGGCCATGGCTTGGTGCATGGTTTCGGGGTCGCTGCCTTCAACAAAATAAGGCGTCCAGCCGTAGCCTTTGAACAGGTTTTCCAATTCCTCGTGCGAGATACGCGACAGGATAGTCGGATTGTTAATCTTGTAGCCGTTCAAATGCAGAATCGGCAACACCGCACCGTCACGAATCGGGTTCAGGAACTTGTTGGAATGCCAGGAAGTCGCCAGCGGCGCAGTTTCCGACTCGCCATCGCCGACCATCACCGCAACAATCAAATCCGGATTGTCGTAAGCCGCGCCAAACGCGTGGCTTACGCTGTAACCGAGTTCGCCGCCTTCATGGATTGATCCTGGCGTTTCCGGTGTGCAATGACTGCCGATGCCGCCGGGAAAAGAAAATTCTTTGAAGAACTGGCGTAGTCCGTGTTCGTCTTCGCTTTTGTTCGGGTAGGTTTCGCTGTAAGCGCCTTCCAAATAGACCGGGCCGAGTACGCCGGGCGCACCGTGTCCAGAGCCTGCAAGAAAAATGGCATCCAAATCGTACTTGTTAATCAGCCGGTTAAGATGGATATAGGCAAAAGACAGGCCGGGGCTTGAGCCCCAATGACCCAGTAAACGATTTTTCACATGCTCAATTTTAAGCGGTTCGCGCAGTAGCGGGTTGTCACGCAGATAAATCATGCCGGCAGCCAAGTAGTTGCAGGCGCGCCAATAGGCGTTAATGTTGTCGATTTCTTGTTGAGATAGCGTGTTCATAATTTAAAATCCAGGTTAAGTTCATTTGAAAGCGTTAACTTCCGCTATTAAAGCGTCCCATTGTGACGCGGATATGACAACAGGCTGAGGCATTTGATGGTTTTGAAATTATACACAAGTCTATTGGATGCGGCATATCACCTGCAGGGAACGAAAGGACACGATGTATTATTTTGGGCAAAAAAAACTCCCAATGCCCAAAAGGGCAAAGGGAGTGAAGTTGTACAGATACTTGGAGAGTTCTGGACTTTCATACTACGAGGAGGTACATGAAACTGTTGAGATCGGCTATTAAGATTCGATCTCATGGCACAACGCTAAAATATAGCGCTATTGCAAATAATCGTTAGAACATGAAGATAGGCAGCGTCATTGCGACGATCTGCCAAAAAGATGAGTCATGTCGAAGGTTGGTAATTATACGTATGTCATTATATGCTTACAATACGGCAAAAAATTAATAGATTATTTCTTTTATATTGATAGTTATTAGTGGATGCTTATCGGCTGTAACATCTTAAAAACGAGAGCCTCCTGGAAGGCTCCGTTTTAAAGTCGGTGCGAACAGAACAGTATCACGCAATCTGCAAGACCTTCAGAATAGGCAACTGTTTTTCCACAAAGGTATGAGCCTGCTCCGTTAATTCAGCAATGTTCTCTTCTGCTGTTTCCAATGTCTTGCCTTCTTTGACGAGACGCTGGCCTTGGGCAGCAATGATTTGCCATACAGCCTGAGCCTGTTCGGTTGACTGCTTTTTGCCCTCAGTCAAGGCCAGCAAAAAGAGCTGGGCAAATCGGCCTACTGCGATGCCTCCCCCCGTTACCGGACTGGCCAGATAGCTAATGTCATTACTACCACGTGCTTTCTGCATCAGGATTTGGTTGAGTTTGTCAGTCTGTGGCTTCGCTTTAGTTATTACCTTGCTGTCTTGCACTGCAGCCAGATGACCGCATCCGCTAAGTACCATGACAGCTTGTAGCACTTGGTCGATAGTAATACCTTTATCTTTGACAGCCTGCTCAATCTGAGTAATGGCCTTTGGCTGATGATCCGCTAAAAAATCGAGTATTGGGTTATAGACGGTATCTGTTAACGTCGCCTCCCCCAGACTCCCATTAACCTTAAAACTAACATCCGGCCGGTGAGTGATCAGCAGATATTTCTGTTTGCGCAGGGCTTCAGCCTGCTCGATTGCATTAAGCCGCCGGGCACCCTTTACCCAATAATCGCGGCGAAATTGCTGATTAACCATAAAGTCGCGTACCGATTGCTTGAACATCGGATCGGGAATTTCGTTGAGAAAACCCTGCTGCTCTGCAGTCAGATTGACTGCGTCAAGGTGGTCAAGATAATGGGCGGAGCATGCATAATTCAGTTTCGCCGGCTCGAGCCATTCGGCCATAGTGGCGAAGTGCATCGGATGCCAGTCGCGGTTGAAATACTCATGGGCGAGGTAATGGCTGTTTTGTTCCTTAATCTTCTGGATACGGTCGGCAACCTGAGGATTGGCACGAGTGAATAGCGGATTGGTGGCAATCAGTTTCTCGGCAAAGTCGAGGGCGCCATCAATACGGTTAATGATACCTCGGCCTTCCGCACCCAGCACCTCGGCATGTTCAGTCATAAGATGCCGCATTGGGGCGAACGAAGCCCACCCAGGCAGCGTGTTGTAGCTGATATAAAGCACACCGCCGACCTTGAGCTTCTTTTTAATGAAGTCGACAATAACGCCACGGTTCTCATCACTGATCCAGCTCCAAATACCGTGAATGCCGATGTAATCGAAATCGGGCAACTCAGGCCGATTGGCAAAATCAGCAAAGGCATCATCGTAAAGCTTGGCACCAGACCCGGAAGCCGCAGCAATTGACTGGGCAAAGCCAGCCTGACTGGGATTGAAATCAGTCCCATACCACTGGACAGCAGAGGCGGCGGCATGTAAGTTAGCAGACATACCTTGACCGAACCCAAGTTCACAAGCACTCCCTATTTCGGGGAAAACAAGGCCACTGTTCAGAAAAGCAAGTTTGACCTGCAATGGATTAAGTTCGGTGTAATAACCGTAGGTATAGCCAATGTCCGCCACATAACCGGATGTCCAGTCAGTCATAAAATCCCCCTGTCAGTACAAAAAAAAAGAACCAGCAAAAAAAACTATTGCCTTTCCAACAAATAATCCAACCAAAGGTTAGACAGTTTTTCCTGCACGGTGTTTTGCCGCAATCTTGCATTTAGATGAGGAAAATCGACCTTGTCCAAATCCTGATCCTGGTTGTAGCAGGAGTACACAAACACTTCTTTGCCGGTCTCGGCATCGATATGTTTGCACAAGCATTGGGCGCAAATGCCTTTCATCATGCACTGCATCGGCGAGTTGATGGAGCCGATGGCGTGGTGCGCTTTGTTCAGATAAGGCTTTAGCACATCGAAACGCGCACTTTTTACTGCGGCCATCATGCGGTCGGAACCGATGACAATCAGATGGTCGACAGCAGCCAGCGAAATGGGTTGTTCGCCTAATTCGCCTGTGGCGTAAGCCAGCATACATTCCAGGATATTGCCGACAAAGGTCTTGTCCTGCGGACGAGTCGGGGTAATGGCGGTGACGCCTTCGCCTTTATCGACCGACCAAATAATAATGTCGGCGGCCGCTTCGACATCCTCGACTTTAAAGCGGTCTTGCGCATATTTGTAACCGGCGAAATAGATCACCTTGTTGCCAGCCGCCCTTAACGCCTTGCCGATAGAAAATAACACCGCATTGCCCAAGCCGCCACCCAGCAATAATACGGTTTCGCCAGTTGGAATTTCGGTCGGTGTGCCGGTCACGCCCATCAGCACCAGCGGGTCGCCGACTTTCCAGGTGGCGCACAGGCGCGAGGAGGAGCCCATTTCCAACGCAATCAACGATACCGTGCCTTTTTCTTTATCGACTTCCGCGCCGGTCAGTGCCAACCCTTCGGCAGCTAGCACTGTGCCTTCGACCACGGGCGCAAAGGCTTCGTAGTTTTGGACGCGGTAAAATTGTCCGGGCTGGAATTTTTCCGCCGCCATCGGTGCTTTAACCACGACTTCGATAATGGTCGGCGTCAGTCGGTTAATGGCGACGATCGTGGCTTTAAGCGATTCATCCAAACGCGCGAACAGCGTTTTCAATGCCTCATCGCGTTCCGCCTGCGCGGCAGGATTTAATGTTGCCAATTCCTGTTCAAACAGTTTGACCACATAAGGGTAGCCGTTTTTGGCGCTGGCCATGGCTTTAACCACGTTGCCTGCGTAAACCGGGTGGTTGTCGCCGTAAAAGCTGATGAATTTGCCGTCTTTTTGGTACGAGGTCAGCGGTGCGGGTTTGCCGAGCTTGGGCATGGTGTCGTCGTGCATAGCCACTAATTCCACCGAGCCATTGCTCCATTCGGGCTGGTAGCGTTGGAAAAACCACTTGTCCATAATAAAGGTGTCCGGGTATTCGCTTTGATAAATGGTGTTCGGCGAAGTACCTGCGGCAATATATAAGCTGCGCAACGGCACGGTGACAGTCTGCCCTGAATTGTTCCAGCGGCCTTCTTCCAGCGCCAGCTTTTCAAATTCGACGGCATTCAGATGTCCAAATTCATCGGCTTCTGCGCCTAGCGGGCTCATGCCTTCGGCTAAAGCGATGCCTTCTTCCAGTGCCTTGGCGATTTCTTCGTGGTTTTGCCGGTAGGCAGGCGCATCACTTATGCCTTTGCGGTAGAACAGGGTGACGCCGCCCCAGGCTTCAACCAGCGCTTGGAAATTCGGCAGTTCACCGGCTGCTTCGGCGCGTTGGCGCTCAGCGACGATGGCTTTACCGTGCGCCAAAAATTCATCGAGAATAATAGTTTCTTCTTGGTCGTAACGGCCACGCACGGCTTGCTCGCCATACCTATCCACCAGCTTGTCATAACGATAAAGGATTTTTTCGACCTGGACTGGATAATAGGCCAGCAATTCGGTGGCGGTATCCATCGCGGTCAAGCCGCCGCCGATGACGCCAGCAGGCAGGCGCACTTGCAAATTGGCCAACGATGAGGCTTTGGCCGCACCGGTTAATTGCAAGGCCATTAAAAAATCCGAGGCTTTGCGGATGCCACGCATCAGGTTGTTTTTCAGACCGATAATAGTCGGTTGACCGGCACCGGAGGCGATACAGATATGATCAAAACCCATGCCCCACGCATCTTCAATAGTGATCGTGCCGCCAAAACGCACACCGCCGTAAGCCCGAAACGCCGCACGCCGTTGTAAAGTCAGGTAGATAACTTTCAGGAAATTTTTGTCCCAACGCACGGTAATACCGTATTCGGCCACGCCACCGAAACCGGCCAGAATGCGCTTGTCCAAATCTTCGTACAGGTCTTGGAAATTCTCAATCGGCGCTGGCAGATTTTCGCTGTCGCCGGTCAAAGCCACTGGCAGCGGCTCCAGTTTTAAGCCGTCGATAGCGGCAACACCAAAACCTTCATTGAGTAAGTAATGGCTCATGGTGTAACCGGCCGGGCCAAGTCCCACCACCAGCGCATTTTTGCCGTTGTAAGGCAGCATATACGGACGCTTGACGTTCAGCGGGTTCCAGCGGGTCAGCAGACTGTAGATTTCAAAGCCATAGGGCATGAATAATACATCGGTCAGTACGTTGGTTTCGATTTGCGGAATATCGACCGGATCGGTTTTTTGGTAGATACAGCCTTTCATGCACTCGTTGCAGATACGGTGGCCGGTGCCGGGGCACATCGGGTTATCGATGATGACAACCGCCAACGCGCCGATATTGTCACCGCCGCGTTTAAGCAAATTCATTTCCGAGATTTTTTCATCCAGCGGGCAACCGATAGTGGTTACACCCAAAGGATCGACTTTGAAGGTTTCGGTTTTTTTGTTGCGCATCCCTTTGGAGCAGGAGTCGGTATCGCGCTCGTGGCAGTAAATGCAGTGATTGACTTCGGACAATGCCTGACGCCCGTTATAACGCAAATCGGTCAGTTTAAAGCCGTCCCGACGGCGGCGATGTGCCTGCTCGCCCATCCAGGCTTTGAATTCGCCCCTATCGACCAACTCATGTTCAACCAAATGCTCGAAATCGCGTTTTTGCGGCAGTTTGAAACTCGGCCAGTTGGCAACGACATCGTTATCTTGCTGGGCGACAAAGCTCCAGCGCAACACCACGTCCATCAGCGCGTTGATAAATTCAGCGGGGTCTTGCAGGCTGATGATGTCGGCAAATTCAGTTGCCGCCTCTTCATCAGCGGCGAGTTTGTTGCGCAAAGCCTCGGCAACTAAATCGGCATTGTCGTAAGCGCTATCTTTACCCTTGGCGACCAGCTTGTAATGGCTGTACAGCAGGCCGATAGCCGCGCCGACCCGTGCTACGCGGTGTTCGGCATCGTCATCCTGATTGGCTTCGGAAAAGCCTGCAGCAATCAATAAATCAAAACGGTTCAGAATCGCGGGAATAGCCCAATCGCTGGCATCCTGGCCTTTAAAAAAGAACGCCAGCTTGTCGACCACTTCATTTTTATAAGTAAAAATAGTGTCGATTTCGTCCTTGATTTTTGCGCCCTGCGCCTGATGCTGCTCGGAAACATTGAAAATCTGGGCGACAAACTGCCCGACATAAGGCCCCATACGCACCAGCAAATCGGAAATAGTTTCAGGTGACAAACCATCACCCTGACTTTCGCGGTAAGCCTTAAATTCGCGATGCAATTCTGAATCATGGCGTTCAACCGACGCATCGAATACGTCCAGCAAATCTTTCAGCCGCGCAGAATCGTATAAATCGGAATAGTTAAAGCCGGGGATGCCTAGAGTAAGATTTTGTGGTTCCATAGTTCTCGTGTTTGATTAGTTCGATTGGTCATACAGAACGCATAACATGCGCCTTATCCGTATGTAAAAGTTTACCGAAGGGACAAAAAATTAGCCGTTTATTGTAAGTAGATATGGCCTTATTTGCCACCGATAATAGTTAAAGCCATTAAAACAAGCCTTTCATCGGCAATACGGGGCACTATTTGCGTTAAAATACCGCTCCGGCACTTGAGCTTATTTAAAAACATCATGAAACAACTATTCGATCAACATTGCAGGCACTGTAAACGCCTGGACGATTTTCTGTGCGAGGTTAAACAAAAACACCCCGATTACCATGCGCGCCCGGTTGCGCCGTTTGGCGATAGCGACGCCCATTTACTGATCGTTGGACTGGCGCCAGGACTACACGGCGCCAATGCCACCGGCAGGCCGTTTACCGGTGATTATGCCGGCTTGCTGCTGTATCAGGCGCTTTATGACTTCGGCTACAGCAACCAAGCAACGTCGGAATCGCTGACCGACGGCCTAACGCTTAAAAACTGCCGTATCACCAACGCCGTTAAATGTTTGCCGCCGCAAAACAAACCCACCACAGCCGAAATCAACCAATGTAATGCCTATCTGGCCGCCGAACTGGAAACCTTGCCGGAACAGGCGGTGATATTGGCGCTGGGTTTGATCGCGCATCAAGCCGTATTAAAAGCCTACGGGCTGAAACTGGGCAGCGCCAAATTCGCCCATAACGCTGTACATAATTTGCCCGATGGCCGCACATTGATTGATTCTTACCACAGCAGCCGGTACAACGTGCAGACCAAACGCCTGACTGAAGAAATGTTCGCCGACGTGTTCCGTAACATTGAATGCCGCCTTAATCAAAACACGGGCGAATAGCATTTTCCCTGCACAGCCGCTTCTGGTATATTCCGGCGCTAGCATGTCTTGCGGGCTGTGCGCTTAAGTTTTAAAGTTTGCTGAAAAATCAATTACTACAAAGGTGGAGAGCCATTATGTTTGAAACGTTATTTACATTAACGACTATTTTTGTTGCCTACGTTGTTTATGCCATCGTAGACGAGCAAAAAAAATCGGCCCAATCAAAAGTACACGCCCAGGCGATAACGCCCAAAGCCCCGCAAACCGCCGTACCCGCAGAAGCATCGCCGGTTATTGCAGAAGAAAAACCCGTAATGACCAAACCTGTTAGCGCTAAAAAAACAACACCTAAAGTCGCCGCCAAAGCGAAACCCAAGACCGCTGCAACGAAACCGGCAACCGCTGTAAAAACCCCCGTCACCGCCGTGCAAAACAGCGGCTTAAAAAACCCGACAACAGGCGAAGTCGCCGCCACCTACAGCAATTACCGCTTCACCAAACGCTGGATAAAAGAAGCCTTGGTCGCCGAAGGCTTGCTGGATAAAATTTATAAAAACAACGAACTGAATGCCGACACTGAAGCCCGCATAAAACAGGCGCTAGCAAAGCTGGAAGCTTTGGAGCAGTACAAGGCTTAGGTGATTTCTACGAAAATGTCCCTCACTCTAGTCGCGACGTAGGCGTCGCGACTAAAAATCATTAACACCCAAACGCTTCAACAAGCGGTGAAAATTACCCCGATCCAATCCCAATGATCGCGCCGTAGCGGCCCTATTGCCCTGCTGCACGGCCAGCTGTTGCCGAATGAGTTGGCGCTGAAATTCGTCGACGGCGCATTTAAAATCAATGGACGCAGGCAGCGCAACCGGTAACGCTGTCGCCGTGTCGATTGCAGTCGGGCTCAACGGCTCCGGCACTATATCCAGATAAGCCAAAGAAATAGTGATGAAATCGGCCTGCCGATTTTCCCTGGTCGCCGACTTTAGCGCCGCCCGACTCAGCAAATGCTCCAGCTCGCGGATATTGCCCGGCCAGTGATAGGCCAATAAGGCTTGCTTGGCGTCCTGATCCAGACGCAGTTTTTTAATGCCCAAACGCTGCTGGTTTTTTTCCAGAAAAGCCCCGGCCAGCAATAACACATCTTTGCCGCGTTCGCGCAAGGCCGACACCTGCATCGGATAAACCGCCAGACGATGATAAAGATCGGGACGAAACAATCCGGCCGCCACTTCCTGTTGCAGATTGCGGTTGGTGGCGGCAATAACCCGCACATCAACCTTGATTTGCCGGTCGCTGCCGACGCGGTGGATTTCGCCATTTTGCAAAGTGCGCAATAATTTGGCCTGAATCGACAACGGCAGTTCGCCGATTTCATCGAGAAAAATCGTGCCGCCGTCCGCCAGTTCAAACTTGCCCGCCCGGTCGCTAATGGCGCCGGAAAATGCGCCTTTGATATGGCCGAATAATTCGCTCTCGGCAATGTGTTCCGGTAGCGCCGCGCAGTTGACATAAACCATCACCTGATCGGCGCGGTTCGATTCCAAATGAATGCGCCGCGCCACCAGTTCCTTGCCGACGCCGGTTTCGCCCAAAATTAACACCGCCAGCTCCGAAGGCGCGACGATGGAAATTTCGCTGCGCAATGTGCGCATACAGTCACTGTCGCCAATCATGTCCTGATCGGTGTTTTCCTGAAATACGGCTTGGGTGGCATAACGCACCCGCTGTTCGAGCGAGCTTATCAAGCCCGCCGCCTTGACCGTTGCCGCTGTCAGGCTGATAAAGGTGTTCAGTTGCATCGGGTCGATGTTGTCGAACGAACCGGGCGTCAGTGCATCCAGGGTTAAGACGCCCCAAGGCTTACCGTCGATAAACAGCGTAGCGCCCATGCAGTCATGCACCCGCAGCTGTTCGCTTTCCGATTCAACCAAACCGTCGTAAGGATCGGGCAAGTCGCAATCGGCAGCAAAGCGCACCGAGTTCTCGGACGCCAAAATCTGCGCCAAACGCGGATGTTCACTGACCTTAAAACGCCGCCCCAGCGTATCTTCCGACAAACCGTTGACCGCCAGCGGTATCAGATAAGGGTTTTCAAGTTTAAGCAGCGCCGAGGCATTGCACGGAAAAATACGGCACAAACGTTCAAGCAAGCGTTGGTAGCGCTGCTCCGTGGTCATCTGCGCGGACAAATCGGCGACAATCGCAATTAAGGCGGTAAAAAATAAGTTTGTTGTCATAAGGATAACGTCGCTGTCAATTAGACAGCATTTATCGATGTTAATTAGACAACAATACCCCGACGAAAGCAGAGAACACAAGGGCTTTTTGTCTGGCACGGTAAATGCTCTTATCTAGGCGTTGGGAAAAATCCCCTCATTCTTTTTAATCTCAAGGAGACTACCTGATGTTTTGTTACCAATGCGAACAAACCGACCGCACCAACGTTGAAAGCGGTTGCGCGACAGCCAAAGGCATGTGCGGCAAGGATGCGACCACGTCTGATTTGCAGGATTTACTCGCCCACGCCGTCAAAGGCATCGCCCAATACACTAAACGCGCCCGTGCGCTCAACGTTCGCGATAATGCCGCCGACGAGTTCATCCTGTATGCGCTGTTCACCACGTTGACCAACGTCAATTTTAACGCCACCCGTTTCGTAGCGCTGATTCAGGAAGCCGTGCAAATACGCGACCGCGTTAAAGCCAGCTATCTTGCCGCCGCACAAGCCGCCGGCATTACTCCAGAAGAATTGACGGGCGCAGCCGCGTGGCAACCGGCCGCCGATATGGACGGGCTACTTAAACAAGCCGCCGATGTGGCCATCAATGTTGATATCGATGAAGTCGGCGCCGACATTATCGGCCTGCGCTCCTTGGTGCTGTACGGCCTGAAAGGCGTTTGTGCTTACGCGCATCATGCTTATGTCTTGGGCGGCGAAAGCGACAGCATTTATGCCGGTATCGAAGAAGCGCTGGATTTTCTCAGCACCGATCCTACCGACGTGACTGCGCTGTTGAATCAAGCCATGGCGCTGGGCACAATAAACCTTGAAGTGATGGCCTTATTGGATGAAGTCAATAACGGCACGTTTGGCGCGCAACAGCCGACGCAAGTACGCACCACGCCGATCAAAGGTAAGGCCATTCTGGTGTCCGGCCATGATTTGGGCGATTTGGCGGCTTTATTGGAACAGACCAAAGACAGCGGCATCAACATCTACACCCACGGCGAAATGCTGCCCGCCCACGCTTACCCAAAGCTGAAAGCCTACCCGCATTTGGCCGGTAATTACGGCGGCGCCTGGCAGGATCAGCAAAAAGAATTCGCCGAATTTCCCGGTGCTATTTTAATGACCTCGAACTGCATCATTGAGCCGCAAGCCCAATACCGTCAGCGCATCTTTACCGCAGGCCCCGTGGGTTGGCCGGGTGTGCGCCATATCAGCGACAAGAATTTTGCCCCGTTAATTCAAGCGGCTCAAGCCTTGCCCGGCTTTAAAGAAGATGGCGCGGAAAAATTCGTCACCGTCGGTTTCGGCCATGACGCCGTGCTGGGCGTAGCCGATAAAGTGATCGATGCGGTCAAATCAGGCGCCATTAACCATTTCTTCCTGGTCGGCGGCTGCGACGGCGCGGCATCGGGTCGTAATTATTACACCGAGTTCGCCGAACAAGCGCCACAGGACACCGTGGTAATGACGCTAGGTTGTGCCAAATACCGTTTCAACCAGCATGAGTTTGGCGACATCGGCGGCATTCCGCGCCTGCTGGATTTAGGCCAATGCAACGACAGCTATTCCGCGATCAAAATTGCCACCGCGCTGGCCGGCGCTTTTGAATGCGGCGTCAACGAACTGCCTTTGTCGCTGGTGGTGTCATGGTTTGAGCAAAAAGCCGCCGCCGTGCTGCTGACCTTGCTGTCGCTGGGCATCCGCAACATTCGCTTAGGGCCGACCTTGCCTGCGTTTTTGACGCCCAATCTGGTACAAGTGCTGGTCGATCAGTTCGGCTTGTTGCCGATCACCACCGCACAGGCCGACATCGAAGCCTCGTTAAACCGCAAAGCGGCTTAACCCCCAATCCCCCACCTAGTTGCCGGACGCTTAACTGCGTTTCCGGCAACCTTTTTTTCCAGAGCCCAATCCACATGAACACTCACGCTATTGAACTTGTCACCCGCGACGGCGAGCAGTTCCATTTCGACTGCCCGGCCGAGCAAAATTTGCTCGAAGCCGCCGCCAGCGCCCATATCGTCTTGCCCGCCCAATGCGGACAGGGCAATTGCGGCACCTGCTATGCCGAGATTACCGACGGCGATTTTACCCAAGGCAAACATAACCCGGCGGCCTTGCCCCCAGACAGCAGCGGAAAAAACGGCGTGTTGCTATGCTGCACCTTTGCCAACAGCGATTTGCGCATTGCCCTGCCGTTTGACCATGACCGCGTTTTGCTTGGCGAAATTAAGATCAGAAACGCCGACATCAGCGCGATTGATAGCGTCGGTGAAAACACCCTGCGCCTTGAACTGCGTCTTGCGCCCGATGAAAACAGCGGCAGCGCCGCCGAATTTGAACCCGGCCAATTCATGGAGCTGGAAGTGCCGGGTCAAGACATCAAACGCGCCTACTCGCTATCCAATATCAGCAACTGGGACGGTCGGCTGGAATTTTTAATCCGCCTGCAACCGGGCGGCCTTTTTTCCACTTGGTTGAAAGATCAAGCCGCTGTCGGGCAAACGTTGATTGTGCATGGCCCCAAAGGCGCTTTCGGCCTGTCTGAAAACGGCCTGAGACCGCGTTGGTTTGTCGCAGGCGGCACCGGTCTGGCACCGATGTTATCGATGTTACGGCGCATGGCCGAATTTCAGGAACCGCATCCGGCTCGGCTGTATTTTGGCGCCAACCGCGCCGAAGAATTGTTCTGCCAAACCGAGCTGAAAGCCTTGCAAGCAGAACTGCCGCAGTTACAAGTGATTTTTTGCGTCTGGAAACCGGATGAACAGTGGCAAGGCTTTTGCGGCACACCCGTGGATGCCTTAGCGCAAGATTTGGCGAATGCAACCGTATTGCCCGACATTTACCTGTGCGGCCCGCCAAAGCTAATCGATGCCGCCGAAGCCGCCGCCCGCGCTAAAGGTGTGCCGGATCAGCAAGTTTTGAGTGAGCGGTTTTTGCCGGCTTAGGAATACACATAAATTATCGCGTTCGCAAACTCCCATCTTTATACACAAGTATCTACGGGCTGCCGATATGCAGACCTTCCAGGTTTTAAAAACCTGGAAGGTCTCGATGGCAACGTTCTTCTACCGCGTAACAATACCCCGATGCTAAACAGCGTACCCAAAGGGCATAAAGACACCGGCCCACCCGGCTGTAAGGCAATGGGATGGACTCCTCCCACCTATCGGCATCAACGTGCCAGACTGATATGATTAACCTATCAGACAAACTAGCGGAGGAGTCCGAGATGAATATTAAACGAGTAGGCATAGATTTGGCAAAACAGGTCTTCCAAGTACACGGTGTTGATGGACAAGAAAAAGCGGTGTTGCGCAAACAGTTACGCAGGGCACAAATGTTGGATTATTTTAAAAAATTGCCGCCCTGTTTGATTGGTATGGAAGCTTGCAGCAGCGCCCATTACTGGGGGCGAGAATTACAAAAGCTGGGGCACACCGTCAAACTGATGGCGCCACAGTTTGTAAAGCCGTATGTTAAAAGCAACAAAAACGATGCCAACGATGCCGAAGCCATTTGCGAAGCGGTTGCGCGTCCGACGATGAGGTTTGTTGCCATTAAAACTATTGCCCAGCAAGACATCCAGGCGGTTCATCGCATCCGCAGTGAACTGGTGCATCAACGTACCGCCAAAGTTAACCAGATCAGAGGCCTGCTCGCCGAATATGGCATCGTGATTGGGCGGCGTATTGACACACTTCGTAACGCCTTGCCGTTATTACTTGAAGATGCCGATAATGGCCTGACCATTGACTTTAGGACACTTCTTGAAGGTCTACAGCAAGACCTCATTACACTGGATGGGCGTGTTGACGACCTGGATAAGAAAATAAAAACACTGGCCAGCAGCAACGCTGACGCCAAACGCTTGCAGCAAATCCCCGGCATTGGCCCGATTACCGCCACGGCCTTGATTTGCGCTATCGGTGACGCCAAACAATTTAAACGCGGGAGAGACATGGCTGCTTGGCTGGGTCTAACGCCGAGGCAACACAGTAGTGGCGGCAAAGACCGATTATTGGGTATTAGCAAGCGTGGCGACGCTTACCTGCGCACCTTGCTGATTCATGGTGCTCGATCCGTGCTAAAAGTCGCCGGGCAAAAGGACGATCCGCGTAGTCGCTGGTTACAAAATTTATGTGGCAGACGCAATAAGAACATTGCGGCTGTCGCCTTGGCCAACAAAAATGCGCGTATAGCCTGGGCACTACTGAGTAAGAAAACCGATTACCTGCCGGAAGGCGAACCGGCTTGAGTTCGAAGGCAAGCCTTCAAACCCAAACCGGTTAAGAGAAAGGAACCATCCACCCACGATTGTGAAGCAACAGCTACTGATGGAAAACAGGTCGAACCGGCGTTTGCAAAACCTTACGAATCCGCAGTGCCTTTTATGCCCTTCAGGGTATGAGCACGATAAGGCGATTAGGAGCAAACGCGCGAATAGCCCATTATGGCCAGGGCAATTGAGCTCAAATCAAAGGCCGGATATACGTGTGCAGTCGTACCCCAATTCAGACGTGGTGAAATGCTTGCAAAACGGGAGGAGTCCATATACGGTTTCGCGCCAGCAAACCGCCAATCAACGCACAATATCCAAGAGAATCGGACATAAAGAAATCCCGCTTGGAAAAATCCGGGAGGAAATAAAGTTCAAGGCTCCGATCATGGCGGATTGCTAACGCGAATCAGCCTTACAACGTTAGCCAACCCTAACCCGATAGATTGCGGTACGTTTTAACGCGGGACACACTAAAAAGCCCGGTTGCTGTTAATGGCGACCGGGCTTTTTTTTGGTGTTTTTTCTAACAAGCGGCTTGGTATTATACGGCCTAGCCGGATAATAAGCGCCATGTACAAGATTATCGAATTGCCTACCTTTACCAGTGACGCCAAGTCCCTTTGGGACGAGGCGGAACGCGGCGAGTTTTGCGCATGGCTGGCTGATAATCCCTTGGCGGAGGATGTTATTCCGGGCTCTGGCGGCTGTCGCAAGGTGCGTTGGGTGCGCTCCGGCAGGGGCAAGCGCGGGGGTGTACGGGTGATTTATTTTAACCGGCTCGAAAATGGCGTAATTTACCTGATGGTGATTTATGCCAAAGCAGTGCGCGGCACTATTCCTGCGCATTTGCTCAAGGCCATTCAGGAGACGATTGAACATGTCTGACCATGTGATGACGGGTGAAGAATTAGGCGAAAAATTACTGGCGGCGGCACGGGAAATGACCGCAGGGAAAGGCGTTGTGGTGCATTCACCGGCATTGGCAGCGCGAAAATCGCTAGGAATGTCGCAAGCAGAATTTTCTAAGCTGCTAGGCGTTTCGGTGCGAACACTACAAGACTGGGAGCAAGGCCGCAAACAGCCGTCAGGCGCGGCCAGTACGCTGCTCAAAGTGGCCGCCAAATATCCGCAGGTGTTGCTGGAAGTGGCCTAATTTAGGCGTAGGGTACGCTGTGCGTACCGTCGTTTAACAATATTGCGGTTAAAAAGGTACGCGCAGCGTACCCTACAGGGCTCAAGGTGTGCCGGATCAGCAAGTTTTGAGTGAGCGATTTTTGCCGGCTTAGCAAAGCTTCTCATTGCCGCCCCGGGTATCTTTTTTACCAAGAATTTGATTTATTCAACAGCGCCATCAATCAGAGCAGTCGTAGTGCGTAAGTAATTGAAAATATCTTTTATATCCACATAAATGAAATAAAAAACCGGTTGCTGATAAAGCATAATTTCGTCGTAACGAATTAGTGTTTTCTCGCAGATTTTACTGCAATTGGTTTCATCCAATGTGATGCAATACGTTATAGTAATTTCAACCTGGCCACCGTCTTTGTGAATATTATCAACAATAAAATTATAAAAGTGTGAGAAAAAATCAGCAAAATTCTTGCGATTAAAGTCTAAATCTGCAAAGCCAGCATTTTCGTTAATGGCTTTGTAGTTTTTTATTTTCCGCGCATCAAAGAATTTTTTTAGCAGTGGAAAAACTAAGTTTTTTTCAACTTGTGAATAATTTTTAATCCCCAAATAACCTACAAAATTACTTTTGGATTTTGACTTTATTTCAATCATGACTTAAATATACAGCTTGAATTTTTGAAAAATTGGCTTTGAACACCTCCAATTTATTATCTCGAAGGCGATGATATAATGTTGCATCGTCCATATTATCGCCAATATCATCATTAGGTTCTCCATGAAACCAAGGAATGACAAATTGACTATTAAAATCTGAATCAGGTTGTAACCTTTGCAAAGCAAATTCGTAGCAAAGTTGTTTAGTGGTATCAGTTTGCACTTTTTTATTGCCTTGGATAAAACAATCGGCATCCATGTATTTCCAATCAAGCAAACGGAATACATTCGGCAATTTAGAGTAATTTTTCCTATAGATGTCTATTATTCTATTTTTTTGTTTTTCAATTTCTGACTTTGGATAGGCTCTAAAGCTATTCTCACCAACAACTCTTGAACCTTGTGTCTTTGCTTTTTTTAATTTTAAACAAAATCCTTTGTACATGTCGATTCGATTTTTATCAATTAATTTCACTTCAAAATCAGCTGTAACTCCATTATCTCTTTTAAAAACTAGATGTATTGCGTCAGTAAATATCCAATCGGCTGCGATTTCCGATTCATCTGACGATATAGCATGAACCAAATCAGGACGCATCCAACGTTTTTTACCGCGAAACTCAATATAAAACGGATCGATAAAATCTGCTTTTTTGAAAATTGGAAAATGACCTGCAGATCGACTATTTGAGACACGTTGACCATTAAAAATGATATTGGAATCGGCATAGACAACATTGAAATTGGCGAAAGCATAAGTGCTACACATGTCTTCCCATACCGATGAAAAATTACTAATCCCCCAAAAAGTGCCGTCTTCATGAGGGTTTTCCATGTCTAATTCACCATAAAGAAATGTCTCAATCGCTTCGTAAAGTCGCCAATAATCATCGTCTTTATAGGTAGTGCGTTTGTCGATGTCATCTAAAATATCTTTGAGTGTTCGGAGCGTAATTTCAAAGGTTTCTTCGTTAAACAATGATTGCTCATGACTTAAATGCTGTTCGCTAAAACGATTTGCTAATTCTTGTACGCGGGTATTGGTTTCATGTTCTAATTCATTATGCAATTCCGACAAAATGAAACAAAATAAATCAATCAATTCTGCAGATTTGTATTGTAAGGTTTGCCTGGCTAAATCCATTTCGTCGATATAAATAACATCATTAGGCAAATAAATCGCTTGGTGCAAATAACGATCAATCTTAGAATAATCTACTTTTTCATCTGCGCTAATGCGCCGTTCGATTATATCTAACGCCAAATCTCGGTAAGCCTCTAGCAAATTTTCGATGAGTGCTATTTTGCTATATAGAACAACATCATTCTCTTCTTTATCTTGAAAACGATAGCCATTATTTTGTTTTTCAACGTTATCCTTACCCGATGCACGTTGGTCTAATTCCAGCGAATCACGATCACGCTCAAATTTTTTAAACGTGCTGTACATTCTGAAGAATAATTGTTTGGTAGCATTAAAATCATTGTCGGGAAATTGTTCAAAACCGCGAGGCAAACGAAATTCTAAAGTGTTGTTCTCGCTACGTCGAATACCAACAAACGAACTTAAATTGCTAGTATCTTCGCATTTATCAAGCTTTAATGTTTTGAAATTAAACATGACTACAAGCGGTTAATTTTTTCGATGAAGTTATCAATCTGTTTAGCAAAATCCCCAAAAGTAATCAGAGAATCATGGTGTTTGCTATCTTCACCGAATAGCAAATTGATCAGCGGTTTTTTATCACGGTTAAACACACTGTCCCACAGAAAAAACATCAATTTGTTTTGCACACTAGCTTTTTTAATTTCATCATCAGTGATGAAATAATGTCCGACTTGCTTATCTTCGATGCCGCGAATATATTTATGCTGGCTTTTGATAAACGCATTTAATTTACCAACAAACGCTTTCCATTCCTCACGGCTTTTAAACGCCACACCTTTTTCTGAAACAGAACTTGAATCTATGTCGATAAACTCCCATTCCCAGCGTCGCTTGAAAGCACTGTCCATATAATAAATCGAACTGTCGGAGGTATTCATTGTGGCAATAATCGACAAATTCGGTGGTATTTTTATAGTCCGATTTCTTAAATCAAAGTTCAAAAACTTTAATTTCTCTTGTAAATCTTCTATTTGTTTTACGCCATTATGTGGTGCTAAATGAAACTTATCTACTCCCATCTGAGCCGGAAACCGTATACTTTTGAAATCGCTGTAACCCCTGATTAGTAAGGGATTTATGTTTTTTAAAGTTGCACGTTTTTACAGTAAAATGGGAGTAGTTCACCGCGCTGATCATAGGTAGATGTTACTCCAATCAGCTGTAGCACTTTGAAAAACACAATTTCATTTACACTCACACAATAACTTGACCACCCGTCAGTATTTCTATCAAGCAATTGAAACGTTGTTCCGAAAATAGCCGCCGAATTACCACGATTAATTTCGTCAATCACCAGTGCGACGCTTTCTATTTCTATGCCTTCAATTAGATTGCCGTGTTTATCGTGCGCGGCAATAATATTTTTATAGGCTTGCCCAAGAGCTTTTAAAAAATGCCCTTCGTAAAAGTTGTATTCGACTTTATTGCCACGAGTTATCGGCATGAGTTTGCCGACAAAATCGCCGTAAGTGTATTCAGGATGGAAAACCGTTTTGATAACGTTTGCAGGCGTTTTTTCAACGTCAATGCTTAACTCGTAAGGAATAATTTCTTGATCTATTTGGTGGCTTTTACCTGTTCCAGGGCTACCGAATAGAATTTTTTGGATGTATTTCATTTTTGTGTCAAAACGATTTCATGTTAAAAAGTTAATGATTAATTCTACCATGGTTGCTATGGTAGAACTTTGGCTGTTAACCGGTGTGGCAATCATTGTCAGTTTTGCCAAATAAGAACATCCAAATTTTATCTTGTCTCGTTCCAAATCTCCAGATTGGGAATGCCTATCTTCAAGCTCTGCTTGGCGTTTTAATACAGCAAAACAATAGGCAATAAAGCCATGTGGGCAATGTTTTTCTGCCCAAACGTAATAATGCGGCGATGCTAAACTGCAACGCCGCTTAAACCCCACAGACCTCACGTTCCAATGCCTCACTAATCCACTGATTCAGGCTTTTGCCCTGTGCCGTTGCTGCACTAACGACGCTGGCATGAAGTTCAGCCGGAATGCGCACATTGAACCGTCCGGAAAAGGTTTTAAACGGCTCTACCCCATCCTCCTGACAAGCATCCAAAAACACCCGCAACGAGATTTCTCCCTCCCTTTTCAGGCTGGACACATCGGCTGCGTAGAAATCCGCCCCGCCGTTCAAGCCAACAAACTCGCCGCGAAACAAATCAATGTCAGAATCATAAGTAATAACAGCCTTAACGCCGTTGATGGTCATTTGGTTAATCATGGTTTGCTCCCGTGGTCATTTAGCCATTGTCTAATCGATGCTACCGCGCCTTTATCAGCATTAGGCGATGGGTGCGGGCAACGCGGCCTTGCTCCCACTCTTGCAACGTGCGTACAGATACGCCCAGCAGATCAGCAAATTGCGCTTGTGACAAATGGGCACAGATCCGCGCTTTAGCAATGGGCGATTCAATCACGCCGCCATCCTGTGTGACCACGGAAACACGCCCAAACTGACCGGCCTTCATCTGGCGTACAGAGTCCAACAGTTCTTCGTTAAGATCGCGTTGCGCATCCCGTTCAAGCAATTGGGCTTCAGTTAATTTCGGCATCACCTACAAGCTCCCGCAAAGCATTTAAAGTGGATGCAGTCGCATTTTTCGCTATACGAACAATCGGCGCAACCAGCCGGATTTGATTGACTTCATGGCGCCCGGTGCAATTCCTGCCTGATGGTTTCCTTTACTACCTCGGCCAAGGTAAGGCCTTGGCTAAATTGCCGTAAGGCTTCGTTCATCAAGGTTTGATAACTACCGCCACACATCTCGGCGCGAGCTTTGAAAAATGCCAGCGTATCATTGTCAACGCGCATGGTGATGCGGCTCTTACCGCCCTGTTCAGCTTGCAGCTGGGCTAAAGCCGGTATTTCAGACACCGGTTTGGCGTCGGTAAAATCCATATCGGCATATCGGTCAAATAAGGGATCAGAATTGTTGCTCATAACGTCTCCGTTGTGGTTGGTTGGCTTTCCAGGCGGAAATAAGACGCACACAGTCACCGCGTAACGTCCAGACCACGATTAATATCCGCCCCTTTGCACCCATGCCCAAGGTTATAAACCGCTGTTCGCCATTTGCATCAATGTCTTCGCGAGTCAGTGCATACGGATCAAGTAGCGCTGGTTTGGCTTTATCAAACGTCACGCCCTCGTGGTTCAAAGGATTGGCGGTAGCTTTGTCGTAGTCTGGTTCAATTTTCATGGGCTTATAATATGTACGAATGTGCATAAAGTAGTCCGCGCACCATACCCCGCCTACTGTTATCGTTCCATTAAAAAAACAGGCTCTCCACTTAAAACGGGACAAGAGACAAGGCTTAACCTAGAGCTATCACGGCTTAAATGGGAAGCCCTGTTTTACCGCGATACGCAACAGCGTTTTGGCAGCATCAGACGGCGGACGCCCCGTTTGTCCACCCTGACTGTCCAAAGCAATTATATTCGTCAGGCCTCGTAAGTGTTTGCACCAATATGTTTTTGGTTCATTTGACAGCACACTTTCTAAAAAATAAAACCAACCCTACGGTAATGTAGGTAGAGAAAGTTACAGATCCTGATTCAGGAAACAAGAGCCGTTGCCGAGGGGACGAGCAAGCCGCTAACTTGATTTTAAATACAAGGGAGCGAACAATTACTCTTTAGAGTTCTTGCAATAACCACTTTCGGATAATCATTCATGATAGAACCTGTCGCTTTAGAAGACTTCTTTATTACCTTTTTTTCATCTGCATTAATCATACTGGCAGGCGCGGGCTATGCATTATTGTTTTCCTGGTCTAAAGTAAATCCATCCATTCGCATAAAAATTGCCGCCTATGTTTGTTATGCCGTGTTGGTGCTTGCTGTGGCCGAATTAACACGAGCCGCACATTTTCAAGGTTACTGGCTGATCATTTCAGTGGTGATGGTGGTCGGCTATTTTTTTGCACCCATAGGCATTTGGCATCTGTGTGTTAAAACACAGGCAGATTCCCATTTAAAAACAACAATAACAACGGAGGAGAAGTTATGAATGAAACACCCTTATGGGCTTCGGAATCATTCTGGAAGAAAACGGCAATCTGGGTAACAGCCGGGTCGTTTTTAATTCTCGTGGTGCTGACCATGGATT
>JBLRXA010000004.1:0-45402 GCA_047920955.1 Methylobacter sp.
GAACAAATGAACCATTTTTGGAGGTTCATCATATAGTGCCTTTATCACAGGGCGGTGAAGATACAATCGAATATGTAGTAGCTTTATGCCCCAATTGTCACAGGAAAAGGCACTATGGGTAAATCGCATAACGAATAAACGCAGTAACGCTGTAAGGTAGATTCGCCGTTAGCTAATCCGTCGCAATTTCGACTGATTGTCATCGCCGTTGTGCGTTGATTGGCGGTTTGTTGCGCGAAACTGCCAATCAACTACGACCTAATGTTTAAGAATCGTTCAGAGATTCCAAAAAATTAACAAGGAAGAATAGTGAGACATAAAATATCGACATATCTGATAACCACTAACGCCTCGTGCTGGACGATTTTTATCCGCTTGTCACTGGCAGGCGTTTTTATACCTGAAGGTATTCAAAAACTTATTTATGCCGAGATGCTCGGTACAGGCCGTTTTATCAAGATGGGCATCCCGTATCCCGAATTCACGGGGCCGCTTGTTGGCTGGGTGGAAATCATCTGCGGATCGCTTGTTCTTATGGGATTGTTTACCCGCTTAGCCACGGTGCCTTTGATTATTACCATGCTTGTGGCCATTACCGCCACAAAAATCCCAATATGGATGGGTCGAGATTGGGTGTTGACAGAATCCATCACTTTCTATGTGCGCGAACTCAAGACCTATGGTTTTTGGAGCTTCATGCACGAAACCCGGCTAGATTGGGCTATGTTGATGAATGCATGTTATTTGTTCCTCGTTGGTGCTGGTCAATGGTCGCTAGATAAACAAGTTACGCAGCGATGCGATAGGCGAGACATCAAGCGGTAATATCAGATAGGTTCCCAAAGCGGGACGTGGTTTGCAACCCCGTCCCTAACGTTTCTGTAAATCTGAGTGAGGCGGTTAATTTAACTTTCGCAAAACGTTTCGAGGGGGCAACATGCCCCGTCCGGCTCGTGGCGGTACTCAGGCATTCCCACGCAGAGCGTGGGAATGATAAAAAGTAAATCCTGTAGATGGCGATAAAAGTGTATTTTTAACAGCGTGTACCGGGCGCGGCTTTGTTAGTCGTCATCCAATAGCGCAGAAGTGGGGCTATCACTATGCAGCTCCATGACTTCAACGCTGCGAAGTTTGCGCGCCATCACATTGGTGCGGGTGGTTTGCAGGGTTTCCAAGGTGGTGGATGCTGAGTTGATGTGTTTGTGGACGGCGGCCAGTTGTTCGGAATATTTGATGAATTCGGTTTTAACTTCGGCCAGCACTTTCCAGACTTCGCTGCTGCGTTTTTGTACGGCCAGGGTTCTAAAGCCCATACTTAAGCTGTTGAGCAAGGCCGACAAGGTGGTTGGGCCGGTAATGGTGATGCGGTGGGTGCGTTGTAGGCGCTCGAACAGTTCGGGGTGGCGCAATATTTCTGCGTACAGGCTTTCAATCGGCAAAAACATGATGGCAAAATCGGTGGTATGCGGCGGGTCGATGTATTTGCTGCTGATGTCTTTGGCAAAGCTTTCCACCGCTTTTAACAGTAGTTTTTGCGCGGTATCGATGGTGACGATGTTGCCGTCTTCCCAGGCGGCCAGTAAGGTTTGATAGCTTTCGAGCGGGAATTTTGAGTCAACCGGTAACCAAACGGTTTTTTCGTCCGCATGTCCGGGTAATTTAATCGCAAACTCGACGTTGCCGCGACTGCCTTGCTTGGTGGCAACATTGACGGCATATTGGTCGGGCGACAGGATTTGTTCGAGGATGTTGCCCAATTGATATTCGCCCAAGATGCCACGGGTTTTGACGTTGGATAACACTTTTTTAAGGTCGCCAACGCCAATCGCCAGATTTTGCATTTCGCCCAAGCCTTTATGGACTTGCTCCAGCCGGTCGCTGACTTGCTTAAACGATTCTCCCAGACGTTTTTCTAGGGTATCGTGCAATTTTTCGTCAACGGTTTTGCGCATCTCGTTAAGTTGCTGGCTGTTGTCTTCGCGAATGGCCTTTAATTGGTTTTCGATGGTTTGGCGGATGTCCAGGATGCTGTTTTTTGCCTGGACGTTGCTATCGGCTTGCTGTTTGTTCAATTCGCTGAAATGGGCGCGTAATTGCTCTTCAAACGATTTCAAGCCATTATTGAGTTCTTGCCGGTTGACTTGCGCATCATTTTTTAGCGTGGCCTCAAAGCTGTCGAGTTTTTGTCCGGTTTTATCCCTAAACTGGTCTTGCTTGCTGTTCAGCGCTTCGCTGGAGGCCTGGAATGATTGCGATACGCTTTGCTTGAAATCACTGGAATTGTTGATCAGTTTTTCGGACAGTTCATTCAAGGCGGTTTTGAAGATATTGAGTTGTTGAATCTGTATCGCGCTGTTTTCAGAAATCCGCTTGAGCAGTGTGTCTTGCAGGTTTTTAAAGACCTCCTGAATTTCGCGGCGGTTTTCGCTGCTAACCTCTCTGAGTTCCTTTCTGGACTCGGAAAAGCCGTTTTGCAGCAGGCGGGCAAATTCTTGGTAGGCCGCATCGGGATTGGTTTTAGCCAAGCCGTTAATGCGCCTTAAAACAAGCAAGATCAGAATCAAAATAGCTAGGTTAAAAAATAAGCCGCTAAGGAGGAGTTGCGTTTCAGTCATCATGATGTTTAATTGCCGAATGTGGATTGAAACCTAGCCTGATCAATTCGCGGTAGGGGCTGCGATACATAAATATTGCTGGGAACGGCCATTCTCAAACATGACTATCCGGTTGACGATGTCTTCGGCGCTGCTGTTGCCTATTGGGCCTGCGGTAATACGCCCGGTTGCGGCGCTAATCAGATGCACATAGCTGCTGTGCGGGCCGCCCGCCAACGGGGAATTAATTAACAGCCCGGTTTCATCTTTCTCGACTGTTTTTACCGGGGCCGCGCTGCCTGGATTGCAGGCGCCGAAAAAAATCAGGCCATCCTCTGTTGTCAGTGAACTCAATGATTCGGCGAAATGCAGGAAGCGTTCCGGGGATATGGCTGCCGATACTTTTTGCTCAAACAGGGGTTCCCGGCAAATTTGTTCGCAGAGCTGGAGGCGGTAGCTATGTTGCTGTATCGGGCTGGTGGCCAACTGGTTCGGCGAGCAATATTGCTGAAAACAGGCTTGATCTAGCGGCTGTATCTGTTTTTCAAGGTCTTTGAGCCGCCGCCAGATGATGCTTGGAGCCAGCTCTTCCAATTCGCCCCAGCGGGTCGCCATATAGTCGCTGAACAGGCGGTTTTTTTCGGGCTCGTAGGTAATCGACAGCGTATTTTTAAGCCCCGGTTGCGATTCGGACAGTTGCAGCAGCTTGGCTTTGCCGTTGGTTATTTTAAAATCCTGCGAAAATACCGCATTGTTGAGTACCGGGCCGTCGAATCCGCCGTGGCTGATAAAAATAACCCGGTCGAAATACGACAACTCTTGCTGTATTTGCTCAACTTGGCGGTAATAATCGGCCCAGCTCCAGACATCGCGGAACTGGGTGACGCTGGCATTAAACCGGTTCCGGTAAAAGGCCGCCAAAGCCCGTGCGGGTTGTTCCGACCAACGTGGGCTTTCGTTGCTATGCGGTTCCTTGCTCAACAATGGCACCAATAGCACCCGCGTAGGCGGGCGCTGCAAGGGGAGGCTATCCAATTTGCCGAAGAAAGAACGGCATGACCTCAGGTGGTTTTCATTGCTGTAAACGGTGGTAGCGTAACTGCATAGCAGCAATAGCGGAATTAAGCGCCGGATAAACATGGTTTAGGTTGGCCCGATTTTAAAGAGGTGATGCCCAGGTTGGCCAGTTCATCGGCCCGGTCGTTATTTTTGTCGCCGGAATGGCCTTTGACCCAAGCCCATTCGATGGTGTGTTGTTGTATGGCGCTGTCTAACCGGCGCCACAGGTCTTCATTTTTGACCGGCGCTTTAGACGCTGTTTTCCAGCCGCGTTTTTTCCAGTTGACCATCCATTCGGTAATGCCCTGCATGACATATTTTGAATCGGTATTGAGCTGCACGGCACAGGGCCGGGTCAACGTTTCCAGCGCCTGGATGGCCGCCATCAATTCCATGCGGTTGTTGGTGGTGGCGGGGTCGCCGCCGTAAAGTTCTTTAACGTTGCCCTTGTAGCGAAGCAAGGCGCCCCAGCCGCCTGGCCCCGGATTGCCTTTGCAGGCACCATCGGTATAAATAATAACGGTGTCAGTCATGTCTGTTGGTTTGTGTGGTCGGTGAATTGAGTGGGTTTGTCAGTATGAGGCGTGGGTTCAGTATCGATACCGGCGTTAATGGGATCAGGCTGTAACGGCGTTTGATGGCCCTGACCGCATAGGCGGTCGAGGTGAACGAATGGCTGCGGGTGATAAATTTTCCATGCGTTGATTTTACCGTATCCAAGCCGAATTCGGTGAACACGGTCACTTCAAAGTTTAATAATTTTAGCCAGTCCAAAATTCTTGGGCGGGAAATAAAATGCCCGCCCCATGAATCGGCCATTTTTTTGTCCCATAAAAATTGGTATCTGACCCACAAACTCCACGGGTTAAAATTCAGCACCAATAAGATGCCTTCGGGTTTTAACACCCGCTCCACTTCGCGCATAGTCTGAAACCGGAAGGCATCAAATTCCAATAAATGCGGCATGACAACCATGTCGACAGAGTTGCTTTGCAAGGGCAGCAAATAGGCTTTAGCCTGGATTTTTCTCGCTTTATCGCAGCCCAGATTTTTGGCGTCAAGTATGGTGAAACTTTTGTATAAGGTGCAGTCGATGAATTCGCTTTCCCAACCTAAGCCGCCAATCTGCAAAACGGTCTGCTGGCAACTGACGGTAATGGCGCGTTGTAAATAGTCCGCTTCAAGCTGTTGCAGCAGCTTGCCCCGTGGCGTTTGGTACCAGGCAAATAAGAAATTACGTTTCATAGGCGAACTCTAGGCTGTCTGTCTTTGATGATTTTCAATAAAAACAAGCTATAATGATAACATTCTAATAACAAACTTCACTTCCTAATAAGGTTTATATGATGCGCGTTAACTTTAACAGGTCGGTTAAATCTTTATCACTATTGACCTTTTTAATGGCCACAGGTTGTTCGACGACGCCCAAAAACGTCCTTAACGATAGGCCGCCTAACGTCTCCAAAACAGATGGCAGTTATGTGAGATTTTCACGCCTGAACCTGGGCAAGCAAAAACACACCCTGCCTGTCAGGTATAAAAATTCGGTCTGGGAGCGGTTATTATCGTTATATTCGCTGCCACAAATTGAAAATGAACGGATTGAGCGCGAATTAAACTGGTATCTGCGGCATCCGGCCTATCTTGCCAGAATCCAGCAGCGGGCAGAACCTTATCTGCACCTTATCCTCAACGAGGTTGAAGCAAAACGCATTCCCGGTGAGCTGGCTTTATTGCCCGTGGTTGAAAGCGCCTTTATACCGGATGCGTATTCAAAAAGCGATGCCTCCGGCCTTTGGCAGTTCATACCGGCGACTGGCCGTTTATATGGCCTGAAACAAAATGAATGGTACGATGGCCGCCGCGATATTTATGCCTCGACCCGGGCGGCAACCGCTTTCCTTAAGCACTTGGGTGAACATTTCAATGGCGATTGGTATCTGGCGTTGGCCTCTTATAATTTTGGCAAAGGCAATGTAGGAAAGGCGATCGCAAAAAATCAGGAGCTGAACAGGCCGACCGATTACTGGTCGTTAGACCTGCCCAAAGAAACGACAGATTATGTGCCGCGTTTGCTGGCCATAGCCAAGATATTCGCCAATGTAGAAAAATATAACATCGACTTAAAATATATCCCCAATAAGCCGTATTGCGAACTTGTCGACGCCAAATCCCAGCTGGATTTAAGCAAGGCGGCGGAACTGGCGGGCACACCGCTTAACGAATTTTTAAAATTGAATCCCGGTTTCAACCGCTCAAGCACTGCGCCGGAAGGCCCGCATCACTTGTTGATTCCGGTTGCCAACGCCCAAGCCTTTAAACAAAAACTGGCCCAACTGCCTTACGACCAACGCATCGACAAACAGCGTCACCACTACGAATCTGCCGCGCAAACCCGGCCTGAGCAATCCCAGGCAGCTTACGGCCTGCACAAAGTTAAGCCTGGGGAGACGCTTTCGGGGATTGCCTATAAAAACAACACAACAGTCAATTCACTTCGTGAAGCCAACCATTTGGCGGGCAATACGGTCAAATCAGGCATGTTGTTAAAAATGCCGGTCGCTGAAAAAACAGCCAATGCCTCTAAAACAGTTCAACCTGATACCCAGAGAACCCAAGTTTATGTTGTCCAGAAAGGCGACACTTTTTGGAATATCGCCCAGCGGTTTTCAGTGACCGTCAATAACCTCCAAGATTGGAATAACATGACGGCAAAATCGGCCTTACTTTTAGGGCAGAAACTGATGATTAAAAGTGCCAACCAACAACGCGCCTCCTCTGTGCCGGCCCGTTCTATCCATTACGTCGTCAAACAAGGCGATTCGCTGGCACAGATTTCGCGCAAGTTTAATGTCTCAATCGCCGACCTGCGCAAATGGAACCCACCGGTAACCGCCAACAATCTTGTCCCCGGCGTAAAACTGATAGTGATACTCGATACCTGAGGCTATATGGCCGACATAAAAGACGACAACGTCATCTGCTACTGTAGCGGGACAACCAAAGAAAAACTCAAGGCGCTTATCGCCCAGGGAATTGATGACCTGGATACGATTTCAAGGGAAACCGGCGCCTGCTCCGGTTGCGGCTCTTGCGATGTGGCAATAACCTATTTTTTAGCCGAAAACACACACAAATAAGGTTCCTTTTTTACATCCAGATATGTGCCCCTATTCAGATGTGGACGCCGTGCCCACGCTTAACAATTACCCCGTTTCCGCGTTAAAAATGAATTCTCGTTGATATTCAGTTAAAATACCCGCCGCCAATAAACATCCCGCTGTGGCTTAGCGGCATGTCATTTCGTTTCATGTTTTTTCTGAGGTCATCCTATGCGCAAAACTATTCTCACCTTCATTTGGGGCGCCGTACTGCTCCTGATGCATTCTTGGAGTCAAGCATCCAGCGATTTACCTCCTACCGCCAAGGTGGACATGGGGCCGGTTGAAGAAGTCTGCTCCGACTTTACCTCGCCGGAATGGCGTAAAGAACAAGTCATTGATGGGGTGAAAATACAGGCTTCGCAGCTATGTAACCCTGACAATCCCGCTGACATTGCCGCCTTTGTCAAAGGTACCAACGGCATTTCTATGGCCACCTTGATGCAAACCCAGCTTGCAGCCGATGCCATTACCATGTCGGATGATGTCGATGGCGACGGCGACCCTGACAAAATCATTATCAAACTGGAAATTGCCGAACTCAACGGCCATTCGCCGGACATGAAAGACCCCACCACGACGTTCGACATTGCACCGGGCATACAGCCGACGTTTTGGGTGTTTGCGCCAAAAACCCGCGATATGTCAACCTTGAGCATTTACGAGCCTATTGCCAATCCGTTGCTGCGCGCACCGTCGCCGGTGATTCGCGTGGAACAGGATGATGTGATTTGGCTGGTTGTGGAAAATACCCATTATTTGCCGCACTCCTTGCATTTGCACGGCATTGACCATCCGTTTATGGATCATGCCGGGGTCGGTAATGATGGTGTTGCGCAAAGCAGCAACATGGACATTATGCCGGGAGAAAGTAAGACTTATGTCATCAAGCCGCGCCAACCGGGCACTATGTATTACCATTGCCACGTCCAACCGCATACCCATATTCCAATGGGCTTGCAGGGCATTTTTATCGTCGAGGAGAACCGCCCTAACAACTGGCCGCAAACGCTGAATGTCGGTGCAGGCCAAGTGCGCCACCCATCGGTCGCGGTGTTGGAAAAATATGCCCGTGAATACGACCTGCATTACCAATCGGTCGATAAGGAACTGCATGAGCTGGTCGCCCGCTCCGCCAACGACCCGCGCCTGATTGCCAAGCACATGAACATGGAATACGACACCACCGACGCCACTGACGATTATTTTATGCTCAATGGCCGGTCTTTCCCTTATACCCTAAGGGAATCGTTAGTTGAAATGCGAAAGGACGAAAAAGTTAAATTGCGGATTCTGAATGGCCACACCGAAGCCATGGGTGTGCATATCCACGGCCACAAGCCGACGATAACCCATTATGACGGCGTCGATAACGGCCCCGGCTCCTATATTCAGCGCGACGTGCATGGCATGGTGCCGGCGCAGCGTATCGACCTGGAACTGAACGGTACTGACGATGGCTTAAACAGCTTCGGCCAAGGCATCTGGATGTTCCATGACCATGTTGAAAAATCGTTTACCACTGACGGTGCCGGTGAAGGCGGCGACATCAGCCTTGTGGTTTATAAAGACTTTTTGGATGAAAAAGGCATCCCCAAATCGCACGGCATGAGCCTTGAACCTTATTTCACCAAAGGGATGTGGAAACGCAATTATCCTATTTGGCAGGATTACGATGCCTGGCACAGCTTAGGCCTGCCTGACTTGAAAGCGAACTACCAACCGTCCAAGGTTGCCGTACAAACTGTCAAAGAACAATGGACGCCAGAGGCTGCGGCAGTCAAACAGGAAAGCTCCGTTTTTGGAAAATTAGTGTTCGGCTTGATACTGGGTTTGTTAAGTTACACACTGTTTGTTAAGCGGCAACTCGTTATTGAGCATAGCCGTAAACTGCTAAATAAGTAAAAACGCTATTCGCTGGATTTTTTCACAAACGGAAGGGCGCACTAAATTATCTTAGGCTGTAAAAAATAGAGTCCACGCTTATCACAAAAGCCACGAAAATTTCGTGTTTTTTCGTGCCTTTGGTGGGCAATTATTTAGGAAAAAAATAGCCTTAGACGCTTTTTACAGCAGTTTTAATATCGATTAGTTAGACAATGGAGTACAAACCTAGGTTTGTACTCCACATCTTGTACTGATGAATGCTATTAAGGCAATCTGAAAACGCTATAAATGTGTAATTATTCAGCCCCTATCACACTATTCTTCGGGAGCGCGGACAGGATGCCTACGTTCCCGGGGGGATCGCTTTAAAAATGAGCAGGGAATTAATTTTAAACCTCTAGCCTTTTATTATGAGCCGGATATGACCGCCGAACAAAACATAAGGATGACGCCAATAGCATGCTGACCCGTACCTTACTTGCTATGGTACTGGTCTGCAGCTGCTTTTCCACCTCAGCCGAACCAATCCGCCTGCAACTTCGCTGGCATCATCAATTCCAATTCGCCGGTTATTATGCGGCGTTAGAAAAAGGTTATTACAACGAAGCCGGACTTGATGTCATCATCGACGAAGGCAGCCCTGACAAAAAACCGGTGCAAGAAGTCCTGCAAGGCCGTGCCCATTATGGCGTTGCCAACAGCGAGTTATTGTTAGAACGCTTACGCGGCGCACCACTGGTCGCTTTAGCCGCTATCTATCAGCACTCCCCTTCGGTACTCATTGCCCGCAAAGATGCCGGTATCTCTTCACCCGACGATTTGGTCGGCAAAAAAATCATGTTGCTAGATCAAGCGGTCGATGCTGATTTTATTGCCATGTTTTATAACGAAGGTGTCGATGCAAGCCGTATTCAGGCCATTCCCAGCAGTTATGACATTAACGATCTGATCAATGGCAAAGTAGACGCGTTTAATTCCTATCTGAGCAACGAACCTTATGTGTTAAAGCAGCAGGGCGTTGAATTTACCGTGCTTAATCCGCGCAACTACGGCGCCGATTTTTACAGCGACATCCTGTTCACCACCGAAAATGAACTTAAACAAAATCCCGAGCGAGTAAAAGCCTTCCGCCAAGCCAGCCTTGAAGGCTGGTATTACGCGATGAACCACCCGCACGAAATCATCAATTTATTGCTTGATAAGTACAAAGTTGCCAAAAGCAAAGATCATCTTGAATTTGAAGCCGAGGCAATACGTTCGTTAATCATTCCCGATATCATCGACTTAGGACACATGAATCCGTGGCGCTGGCGGCACATGGCAGAAACATTTGTCGAAGCGGAACTGGTTGCAGACGATAAATTTTTAGCCGGTTTTAGCTATGATCCAGAACCTAAAATCGACAAGGAAAAACTGCGCCAATATGTCAAAATCGCCGCTGTTATTACGCTATTGACCGTCATTGTTGCGTTAATACTGCTGATGTCCTATCGGTCGCTGAAACGAAAAAACAAAATAGCCGCCCGCAATGAAAAACTGTTAAACCTAGCGCACGAAACCGCCGGTATCGGCTATTACATCACCGACCTGACCACCGGACGCTGGGAAAGTTCAAGCGTATTCGACCGGATTTTCGGCATTGACGCGCATTTTGAGCGGACCTCTGCCAATGGCATGACCTTGGTACATCCCGATTATCTCCAATATATGCTTGATTCTTACAAGGATGCTGTGCTTAAACGCCAGCGTTTTGCACTGGAATACATCATTATCCGCGCCGACGACAAGGCAGAGCGCTGGATCAGTGTTTATGGCGATATTGAGTGCGATAAAGCGGGTAAACCCGTGCAACTGGTCGGTACTGTGCAAGATATTAGCGAGCGCAAGGCAGCTGAACATAATTTGCGCAGCCGAACCGATGAACTGGCGTTGCAGAACCGGATTCTGCAACTGATTAATGAAGACTCCGAACTGTCCATCATACTGCATGAATTAGCCTGTCAAGCTGAAAGGCTACATCCGGATATGTTGTGTTCAATCCTATTGTTGGATGAAGAGGGCAAGTATTTACGCTATGGCGCGGGACCTAGTTTGCCCGACTTTTACAACCGCGCCGTCGACGGCATTGCCATTGGTGACGGCGTCGGCTCCTGCGGTACAGCAGCCTATCGGGGTGAACTGGTCATCGTTGAAAACGTGCAGCAGCATCCTTATTGGGAGCCGTATCGCGAGCTTATTCGTCAGGCCGGGTTGCAGGCTTGCTGGTCGCAACCGATTAAAAACAACCAGGGAGGCGTACTTGGCACCTTTGCCATCTATCACCGACTACCCGCGAGGCCTAGCGCCGCTGAAATCGAACTAATCAACTATTATGCGGGTTTGGCACAGTTGGCGATTGAGAAAAACCGATCTAGGCAACAAATAGCAGAATCCGTATCCCTACTTAAGGCAACCCTGGAAGCGACCGGCGAGGCGATTCTGGCTGTCGACCTGGACAACAACTGGCTACTGCATAACCAAAAATTTGTCGATTTATGGCAAATTCCAGATGACGTTATCGCCGCTAAACTGGCTGATAAAAATAGCAATCCGGAACAGTTATATGGCCTCAATCAAATCAAGGATGCCGCCGCTTTTTCAAAAAAAGTGACCAAATTGTATGCAACTCCCGAAGCCAATTCCTTCGATATTATTGAATTTAAAGATGGAAGAATCATTGAGCGCTATTCCATCCCCAAAGTCATCAATAACGAAGTTGTCGGCAGAGTATGGAGTTTTCGCGACATTACCGAACAAAAACGAACCGAGGCCGAACTACGCATCGCCGCCACTGCGTTTGAAGCGCAACAAGGCATGTCCATTGCCGATGCCAAACAAATTATTTTAAAGGTGAACACAGCGTTCACCAGCGTTACTGGCTACAGTCCAGATGAAGTGGTCGGAAAAACACATGCCTTACTTAATTCGGGTCGCCAAAATGCCGAATTTTACGATGCCCTACAACAAAAACTAAAACAGGATGGGTACTGGGAGGGCGAAATTTGGAACAAACGCAAAAATGGCGATATTTATCCCGCATGGCTCAGCATCACCACCGTCCGTGACACTAACCAGAAAACCACCCATTATGTTGCCGCCTTCAACGACATCACCAAAGACAAGGAAGCGGAACGAACCATTCACAACCTAGCGTATTACGACCCACTCACCGCCTTACCCAATCGCCGCCTGTTATGGGAACGCCTGAAACACGGTATCGAAGTGGAACGGCGTGACAATAAGCAACTGGCCTTATTGATGCTTGATCTCGACCGTTTCAAAGCCGTCAACGACAGCATGGGGCATTTGGCTGGGGACGAATTACTGCAACAAGTGGCCGCCCGTATCAAATCGAAATTGCGCGATGTCGACACCGTTGCACGTTTGGGCGGCGATGAATTTGTCGTGCTACTCGAAGATATTACCCGCGCTGAAGATGCAGGCCGAATCGCCGAAAATATCGTCGCCGACTTGAGCCGTCCTTTCCAATTATTGAAAAGCAGCAAAAAATATCCGGAATTAAGCAAACAAGTCAGCATAGGCATTAGCCTGTTCCCACAGCATGGCGACAGGCCTGAAACCTTAATGGATAACGCCGATATTGCGCTGTACCGCGCTAAAGACGAAGGCCGTGGCTGTTTCGCCTATTTTTCCGAAGAATTCACCATTGTCGCCCGCGAACGTATCGCCCTGGAATCGCGCCTGCGCCATGCCACCGAGCATCGGGAATTATGCGTTTATTATCAGGCGCAAATAGATATTAATAGCAACTTGATAACAGGTGCCGAAGCCTTAGTACGCTGGCAAGACCCGACCGAAGGCTTGATTTTACCGGCCAGCTTTATCCACATTGCCGAAGAAAGCGGCCTAATTGTGGAAATAGGCGCCTGGGTGTTACGGGAAACCTGTAGCCAAGGCCGGGCTTGGCTGGATGCCGGATTGCCGCCGGTAACACTGGCCGTCAACGTGTCGCCACATCAATTTCGCCGTAGCGACATCAGCACATTAGTGGCCGAGGTATTACACGAAACCGGCTTTCCGCCGCAACTATTGGAATTGGAATTGACCGAAAGCGGCCTGATGGAAAATGAAGAGAAAGCCGTCGCAGTGCTCAACAGCTTGCGCGCCCAAGGTGTGCGCTTGGCGATTGACGACTTCGGCACCGGCTATTCGTCATTGTCCTATCTCAAACGCTTCCCGCTGGATGTGCTGAAAATCGACAAAAGCTTCATCGACGACATTCCTTCCGTGCAGGACGATATGGAAATTACCGCAACCATCGTCGCCATGGGGCATATTTTAGGCTTCAAAGTATTGGCCGAAGGCGTGGAAACACTTGAGCAACTGGCCTTTTTGAAGGAAAAAGGCTGCGACAGCTATCAGGGTTTTATCAGAAGCAAGCCCCTGCCGGCGGAAGAGTTTGCCCAGTTATTGCATGGGCAAAGCTGAAGGCTGCATTAGCACTCTGAATTTGATCAAACCAAGCCGCGCTTTTTGACGCGGTAATAAAGGGCATCCCTGGACATGCCCAATAACAAAGAGGCTTGCTGGTAATTGCCATTGGTTTTTACCATCGCCTGCCGAATTAAATTTAACTCCTGTTCGGGCCAATTAAAACCGTGTTCAGGCAATTCAAACTGCTGTTCAAGTTCAGTTTTTCCAAGCTGGCAATAGCCACGCGGCAGGTCTGCCATTTCCACAGGCCTGCCGAGCGGAAAAATAGCCAGGTTTTCGCACAAATTACGCAATTCACGGATATTGCCGGGCCAGAAATAATGCTGAAATTTGGCTAAAACTTCGGCGCTGATTATCGGCGCTTGAATGCCATATTTTTTGGCAAAATGGCGCATAAAATGATTAACCAATAATTCAATGTCCTGGCTGCGCTCCCTCAGTGGCGGCAGTACCAGCGGCACAATGTTTAAGCGAAAATATAAATCCTTACGGAATGCGCCCAGTTCCACTTGTTGTTCCAAATTAGCATTGGAGGCAGCGATAATCCTGACATCGGCTTTATATGTTTTAACGCTGCCGATGGGCATATAGTCGCCCGCTTCAATAAAGCGCAGCAATTTAATTTGCACCGAGGAGGATAGCGAATTGATTTCGTCCAAAAACAAAGTGCCGCCATTGACGGCGGCTAAAATGCCTTGTTTGTCGGCATTCGCGCCGGTAAAAGCGCCTTTGCAATAGCCGAACAATTCGGATTCAATCAGCGATTCGGACAATGCCGCGCAGTTTAAGGGGATAAAGGCTTTATTTTTACGCGGGCTGTTTTTTAAAATGGCGTTAGCGATCAGTTCTTTGCCGGTGCCGGTTTCGCCGGTAATTAATACCGTGACATCGGTCGGGGCAATTTTTTTAATGGCTCCCAATATTGCTTTTAATGCAGGGTCATTGCCGATAATGGTTTCTGAAGGTGTCATGGCGAGCTTGATGACTCTTTAAGGGGGCAATACAGGTGGGAGTGACGCCCAGTCGCGACTAAAAAACTCAAAGCGCGACGTGGGCGGTGCTCCCACACTATCTAGTTAAAAACTATTTGAAGTCAAACTGCAAAATCGGTGAAATCGCGCCGCTGTCGAATTCAATGTACATCGCGCGGCAAGTTCCCCAATAGGTTTTCGGCGTTTTCCAGTTGTATTGCCATTCGCCATTGCCCTTGTACTGCAAGCCGCTGTTGCCCGGCGCGGTTTCTTCAACGGCATCATGCGGACTGTGGATACTTTCTTCGCAATCGATTGGGTAGGAATAGAAGCCTTTAAAGCTGGCGGCATTTTCAATCGGCAGGCCATTAGCATCGGTCAAACGCCATTTGGCGGGCACGGTTTGTCCTGCTTTGGCACTGTTGATTAACCCGTTGTTCAGCGGTGCGGCAAAGCCTTCGACCTGATAAGTCACCAAAAATGTAGCGCACGTCGGCGGCGTAGTGACATTGTTTTTGGCATCGGTGCCGCGCACACACACTTCGTTGGAACCTAGCTGCGAGGCGGGTAAGTCGGCAATCACATTTTCACTGACACTGTCGAAAGCGCCATCCTGTGCGGACATCGGCTCCCAGACGCCGCCGTTCAAGCTGTATTCGGCGTTGCTGATGTTATTGTTGCCGGTGTCGGCATCGGACACGGTGGCTCTCAGTGTGGTGCTGCCGTTGAGTATTGCCGGATTCGGATTAACACCAATGCCGTCAATTTTAGGCCCGGCTTGGTCTGCATAACCCAAATTGATTTGGATATGATTATTATCAGCACCGGGTTGCATACCGGACAGCATAATATGGCCTTCCAAAGTAAAACCATTGCTTAAATCTTCACCTGTCAAATTCCATTTGGCACCGGATGCGGTTCCCGCAAAACTGCTAGTTGGCAGTTCCTCGCCATTAAGTTTGAGATGCTTTAATTCAACCGATGTTGCATGTCCCATAGGATGATAAGCCTGAATATTCAACAATAAATAATTAAGCTCACCAAGATTACCCACGTTTTTAGTTACAGTAACCGGTGCAGGAGTCATGCCGGGCATACCAACGATAGTAGTCAGTTCTTTTGTTGTCGCATCGTAACTAAGTTTAATATGTTTTTCTGTACCCCAGCTGATATTGGTCGGCCCGGTAGTCGCTAAGGGCAATGTGCCTAAATACACTCTCGGATTGCCATTACCATTGCCATTCATGTGCCGATAACGCACAGCCGCTTTAAGGTCAGCACCCTCAATAGCGCCGCTGCTAACCGTTGCCGCATAAACATCAGCCGCAGCAAACAAGGCCAAGCCGGCCACTGCGCTCAATTTGAATAAAGTTAAGGTTTGTTTCATAGGGTGTTATTCCTCAATTAAAAAAAAGTTAAAAAATGCACGTCCCTGTGCCCAGATAATCCTTAGCGGGTGACACTAAAACTGCTGTTGGCAATGCGGCTGGTTTTGGCATTGGACGCATTGAACATGGTTTTGAAATCCTCAACTTCGGCATCGCTTTCAACAAACAAGTCTTGTGCGAAGGAGTAGGCAATCGGTTGATGCACCAATTCCGCTTCGACTTGATAGCTGTTGCCGGTCAGGCCGCTAATGCGATAACTGATGTCGTCGCTGCCGCCAACAAAATTGGCATCGGTCAAGGCATCGCCAACCACTTTGATGTCGTTGGGCGCGGTGGCTTTGTTGAAACCTTGCGGTAACAGGCGGTTGTCTTTCAGGTAAACCATGCCGCGTAGCAAGGTGTAAGTGACCTGGTTGAGGTTGTCGCCCATAATCGCTTCGTACACTTGCACCTGCTCAGGGTCGGTAATCAACTCATAATGCGGTTCAAATGTAGTCCTGTCGGTATCGGCATCGACGCCAATAATGCTGCCGTTGGCGTTGATCTTGCCCGATTCAAACACAATGTTGTTTTGCGCATCCTTGACCGTGACATGCAAAACCACCCGCCGCGAAGGATAGGCGCTGGGCAGTTTATGTCCGGTGTTGCTGTTGATTTTTAAAGTGAAATTTAAGCTGTTGTCGGCTGCTAAAGTTGGGCTCACCGGAGTAATAGTGGCCGAACTATTCAGCATGGTTTGCGTCTTGTCGATGGTTTCGGCAAAGTTGTTCGCCAATACGCCCAGTTGATTTTTGTTTTTGTCAAAAATATCCAGCATCAACTTATTGGCGCCGACAAACTCATGCAGGCCAAAATTATCGCGGCTGCCCAGCATCATCGGTCTGTTGGAGATTTTCACGTTATCAAGATGGGTCATGTGACAGTCTTGACATTGTTTTCCAGTAGCTGGATAGCTGCTGTGTTCCCATTCGCTGTACGGCATTTGTTCCGGAAATTCGCTTTCTGGCGTGGTGCTTAACAGCTTGCCGGATTGATCGACAAAAGGCGTTTTTAAATTGTGGCAAGTGCTACACAATTTTGACGACTCCATGTGTTCGCCATAAGTTGGCGTGTAACCGGTCATCATAATCATCGGATTGGCGAAGGGATTGGTGTATTGGCCAAAAATAAGTTTGTTATCGCCAATTTGATAGCCACCAGTAAAGCCACTCAAAGTACCCAGATTCGTCGCATTTTGAATCTGGTGGCATGAAGTACAACCGACACCGTTCATTGCTTCATCATGGCGTGGATGGCCGGCGCTTAAAAAGCCGCCGTCTAAAATGCCTTTAGGCTCGTTGAATTTTTTTGCCTCAAAATTCGCCATCGGCGCGTGGCAACGGGTGCATTTGTCGTTAATGACATCGGCCAAGTGCGGGTTACGGTTCAATTCGCTGCGCACTTTGGCTTTCCAAAACGGATCGCGCGCCGAGTTTGCCATCATCGTCGATGACCAATCGGTTTCAATCGACACATCCTTGCCGGTGCTGTCTTGAATATTGTTATGGCACATCGTGCAGTTGGCCGATCCGGAAAAATGTTCCGAGGTAAAAGCCGGGTTGCCCGGTGATGCGGGCGGCAATAAGAAATTGCCGTTGGTGTTGGCTTTGGTGCTTGTGCTAAAGGCGCCGTTTACGCCGCCAATCGTCAGCGTCGTTGTCGTGGTGACACTGTATTCGGGCGATGAAATTTGCTGTACGCGCACATTATCGCCATTATTGACCTGCCCTGCGCTGGCCACGAAGGTGGCGTTATTGACCGAATATAAACCGCCACTGATGCTGATTGCGGCCGGGGCGTTAATGCCGCTGACCGTGATGGCGTTAGAGGTCAATGTGCTTGCCGGTTCAACGCCGTTTTGCGCGCTAAAACTAAACGCATCCGGCGTGGTGTCAACCGCAACAGCCAGCGTGGTGACGCTAAAAGCGCCCGCTACGCCGCCGATGTCCAATGTCGCCGTGGTGGTTGTGCTGTTAGCACTGGAAGATTGCACTTGTATTTTAACGGTGGCGCCATTGTTTACCGTACCGGCGCTGCTGGTAAAGCTGCCGTTGTTAATCGAATAAGTGCCGCCGCTGATGCTGATCGCCGCTGCAGCATTGATGCCGCTGACGGTAATGGTGTTGGAGGTAATGGGGCTGCTGAGGGCAACATCAGTTTGCGCGGTAAAGCTAAACGCATCCGGCGTGGTGTCCGCTGGTATATTTGCCTGTGTCGTCGAACTGAAGGTGTCTTTAATGCCGCCGATGGTCAGCACCGTATTAATGGTGGTGTTATAGCTCGTAGACGAGGTATGGCGGACACGGATGGAATCGCCGTTATAAGCGGTGCCTTTGCCCGAAGTGAAGTTGCCATTGTTGCGCGAATAAGTGCCGCCGCTAATGCTGATTGACGAGCCGGAATTAATGCCGGTGACGGTAATCGGTGCGGACGTTATCTGTGTGTTTAGCGCAACCCCGGTTTGGTCGGCAAAAACAAATTGATCCGGCGTGGTGTCTTTAGCCGCTGGCTTACTGGGTGCGGCATGGACATTAATGCCGTACAAAGCAACACTGAGCCAGATTAAACGGATTAGAAAGGTTAAATATCGGGACATAATGATTTCTCACAGGTTGTAAAAGTAGATTGATGTGTTTTCATGTAGCGCCTTGCAAAAAAAGAAAAAATTCACTCCATGCCCGTATCGAACCTGCCCATAGTCTTCTTAGTGGCCTTCCATGAACCGAACGAACTTGATAGCAAGTCTATATAAGCAATTACTGAACCACTTTTATTTGTTGTTATTTTTTAATGAGTTAAATTTATTTTTCGATGTCTTTAGGCAAAAAAATAGGTCATATCACGCAAAGCCAGGTGATATGACCTATTTCTTAGATCGGCATTTTTAAGTTATTGAAAAATAGGGAGCGGATTAAAGCGGCTTTTAAAAAAGTGCGTGATATGACACACTTTTTATTCCTCGTAGCAGTTTGGAAGCCGTGAATCGGAATACCATCATTTTTTTTAGGACGGCACAGATGAAACTTAACCTTATCTTTTATGTGACCCTTATGGCATTCAGCGCCCCGACGCCCGCAGAAAACCGCTTGCCCCCCTGCCCTAACAGCCCTAACTGTGTTTCCAGCCAGGCCACAGACGACAGCCATTTTATTGCACCGTTTAAAATCACCGGTTCTATTGAAGATGCCTGGGCGGCATTAAAACAAGCCCTGATCAGCCAAGGCCGCACGGTGATGACCCGCGAGACTGAAAACACGCTTCATGCCGAAGCGCGCAGTTTGGTGTTTCGTTTTGTTGACGACATTGATGCGCTACTCGATAAAGAAGCCAGGATCATCCATATCCGTTCGGCATCGCGTATCGGTTACGGCGATTTTGGGGTCAACCGCAAACGGGTGGAGATGTTGCGCGCACAACTGCAACAGGCGCAGGTAATAGAGTGATTATGTGACGGTATACTCTTGGCTATCGGTATTGCCCAGATTATCCAACCAGCTGACGCTGATTTTATCGCCGACAGCGCCGCTTTTAAGCATAAAAGCAAAATAAGGGTCTTTGGCAATATTGGCGCCAATATTGCCGTTCATAATAACGCTATTGTTATGCTTGACCGTTAGCTTTTGGATGAAATGCGCCGGAATTAAGGCTCTGGTTTTACTGTCACGGTTGCGCCCATGCTCCATGGGATGGTCGATCAGCATCCTGAGTTGCAGCTTGCCATCAATGCGTTTAGTGCGGATTTTAATGCTCGACATAAATCTGCTAGCAGCTACCCGGTGAGATGATGATTTTTTCTGCCGCGCTGTAAAAACCGGCGTCTGTTTCTACGATGGCCATGACGGTCGAGGATTCGGCTATCTTTAAACGCGCCGATACCCAGGGTTCCAAGTTTGGCGACAATTCAAATTTGGCCGCCAACGAGATGGGATTTTTTTCGACCAATATGGCGATACTTTCGACATTGTTCAGTGTGCTGGTGACAGTAATCGGCACATTAGCGCCACTTCCCACCATTTTGGCTATCTGGATGTCGATTTTATCGGATGTTTCGATATGTTGGTCTTTGAATAAACGCTTTAAAGTTTGTTGCAGGATGTCGGTTTCGGCAGGCCAGGCTGCATTAGTTTCGCTGGAGTTCAACAAGCTGCTGGCGGCAACCAGTGAGTAACCACCCAACACAACGGATTTTTTGATGAAAGTTCGGCGGTCTCGGATCATGGCGTTTAGCGGGTAAATAAGGCTTGGTAAGCCCGCGCTGCTGATTCCGGCTGATGGTCGAAAATGCCGCCGATGACAGCCAGTAAATCCGCACCCGCTGCAATTAAAGCCGCGCCGTTTTCCGGCACAATGCCACCGATGGCGACGATGGGGATGGTCAGCACCCGTTTTGCCTGCCGTAAGGTATCAATCTCCGCAGGCGCTGCCAAAGGTTTTGACGAGGACGGGAAAAACCGCCCGAACGCGGCATAAGTGGCGCCTTGCGCTTGGGCAGCCAGGGCGTAATCAACGGCGTTATAACAGGACACACCGATAATGGCGTCATTGCCCAACTGCTGCCTGGCTTGGGCAATTGCGCCGTCTTCCCTGCCCAGATGAACGCCGTCAGCGCCCACCAGCGCTGCCAATTCGATGTCGTCATTAATTAATAACGGCACCTGATGCTGATGGCAGATTTTGACCAGCTCGCGGGCAAGCCACGGCGCATCAAGCGGGTTTTTATCGCGGTATTGCACGACCACAGCACCGCCCCTAATCGCCGCTGCCACGTCGTTAATGACCGTATCGCCGGATTTGCCTTCGGTTTGGGTAATCGCGTACAGCCCGCGTTTAGGAAATTGCATCACTCGGCATCCATCCAGAAAAAACGGTTGGGAATGTGTTGGCCTTCACCCGGTTGGTAAGCAGCATGTAATGAATTCCAGGTGTATTCCTGGGCTTCCATGACCGCCTGCAACGGCGCCAAACCGTGCGCCATTAAGGCGGCAATGCTGGCAGCCAGTGTGCAGCCGGAACCGTGATAGCTAAACGGCAACCTGTCCCAAGTGTAACTTTCCCAGCTGCGCCGGTCATGGAACAGCCGGTTACTGACCGACGGCGTATCTTCATGGCTGCCAGTAATCAGCACATAATCACAGCCTTTTTCCAACAAAGCCAAGCCGCAATCGTTAAGATCAGTCAATCCCGTCAGCTTTCGCGCTTCTTCGCTGTTCGGCGTTAACACTGTCGTGCAGGGCAACAGCAAATCAATAATCGTTGCGATAAGGCGGTCGTTCGACAACTCGGCACCGCCGCCCGCCGCTAAGACTGGATCAAGAATCACCGGAATATGCGGATGCTGTTTTAATACCGTATGAATGGCGGCGGCGGTTTCGTGATGGCCGATCAAGCCGATTTTAAACACCTTGACCGGCAGGTCATCCAACACCGTGTTGGCCTGACTGATAATGGCTTCAGGCGTTTGCGGAATGAGATTTTTTACATTCCGGGTATCCTGCTCGGTTAAGGCGGTGATGACGCTAGCGGCATGGCAGCGATGACTGACCAAGGTCTCAATATCAGCCTGCACCCCAGCGCCTCCGCTGGGGTCATGACCGGAAAATGACAATACGACAGGACGGTTTAAGCTCATGCAGCTGATTTATCGGGTGTAATTGTAGGGCTGCTGCGGATAGGTTTGTTGTTGGGGATACTGCTGTTGTTGTGGATAGCCCTGTTGTTGCGGATAACCTTGCTGCTGTGGGTAGCCCTGTTGTTGCGGATAGCCTTGCTGCTGTGGGTAGCCCTGTTGTTGTGGATAACCTTGCTGCTGAGGGTAGCCTTGTTGTTGCGGATAACCTTGTTGCTGAGGGTAGCCCTGTTGCTGTGGATAACCTTGCTGCTGTTGCGGCGCTCCCTGTTGCTGAGCCCCGGCATTGTTATTGGCGACAATGGCCAATTCCACCCGCCGGTTCTGCGCCCGGTTCGCCTCATTCACATTAGGCACTTTCGGCATTCTTTTGCCCATGCCCTGTTGCGACAATCGGGAATAACTGACGCCATGCTGGGACAAATAACCGGCGACACTGGCGGCGCGACGTTCAGATAAGGCCTGATTATAGCTGTCGGTGCCCACATCATCGGTATGGCCGGTGACATTGATGGTAGAGTCAGGATATTGAATTAAGACATGCGCGACCGAATCCAATGCGCCTTGCGCTTGCTGCGTTAAATTAGCTGAATCAAAGGCAAAGGTCACATTGCTCGGCATAGTCAGGTTCAGGGTATTTTCTGCCGTCCTTTGCACTTCAATACCAGTACCTTGCAATGATTGCTGCATTTCTTGTTCTTGATGATCCATATAAGCACCCACTGCCGCACCGACAATGCCGCCCGCTAAAGCGCCTAATCCTGCATTTTTAAGGTCGTTACCGCCAAACAGCGTACCTGCCCCGGCACCAATTACAGCACCTGCACCGCCACCCATGGCCGCCTTACTCAAACCGGATTGCCCGGTGTTCGGATCGGTAACGCAAGCGGTCAATAACGCTGAACTGATGCCTATAACTAATAATTTTTTTCTCATAAAAATAACCTTGGGTTGGTGTATGTAAAACTTCTGATGAAGCCGGTTTGGTTCTTTGGTTTTGGGCGAAAAAGTGTAAGGTTGAACGGATAAATCTAAGCTGAACAACTCATGTCCGGCGCGCTTCAATGAAGCTGTACAACGCCATGCCAGCCAGCATGGCCGCAACAAATATCACGGCTTTAGGTTGGCCTGCCGCCGCACTGACAATGGCAGGGCCGGGGCAAAATCCGGCAATGCCCCAGCCAACGCCAAAAGCCACACTGCCAAATAATAAGCGTTTATCCAGTTGAGTTGCACTGGGCAACTGCATGGGCGCGCCCAACACACTGCGCTGGCGTTTTTTGGCCAAGGCAAAACCGGCAGAACCCACCAAAATAGCACCGCCCATCACAAAAGCCAGCGTTGGATTCCAAGCGCCGGCCAAATCCAGAAAGCCGATGACTTTAGCCGGATCGGTCATGCCGGATAAAATCAGACCGAAACCGAATAACAGGCCGACAAAAAATGCACTGATAGCTAACATGATTAAAGCCCCAAGATATGACGAGTCAGATAAACAGTGACAAAACCCGCCGCCATAAACGCAAGCGTAGCCGCCAGCGAACGGATTGAACCACGGGAAATGCCGCACACGCCGTGGCCGCTGGTGCAGCCAGAAGCATAACGGGTGCCGATGCCGACCAGAAGCCCGGCAATAATCAGCTCTATCGTACCGGCATCAATGGTCACAGCGGGCAAGCCAAAAATAAACCGATACATAAAAGGCGCCGCTATCAGGCCGAGTACAAACGTAGCCCGCCAGCTTTTGTCGCCCTGACCGGCCTGAAGCAAACCGCCGACAATGCCGCTGATACCGGCAATGCGGCCATTGAGCAATATCAATATGGCCGCCGCAGAGCCAATCATCAAGCCGCCTGCGAGGCCGGAGATATAGTCGCTGATGGGCATAACATCGGATGGATTCATAGAGTTAGTGGTGGGTTATATAGTTAATGTGGCATCCAAAGTGCGGCCATCATGCGCGATTTTCAAGGCGCTGACTATCAAAATGGCTTAACAACGGCAAGAATAATAATGCCGACCAAAAACAAAACCGGCACTTCGTTCATCCAGCGATAGAAAACATGGCTGCGCCGGTTGCGGTCATACTTAAACTCCAGCAGCCACAGATAGCAAAGATAATGATAAACCAGCGTCAATAGCAATAGCAGTAGTTTTGCATGTAGCCAACCGGCATGGGCATAAAGCGTCCAGTCGTAAACAATCAGCATCCAAAAGCCGAACAGCAAAGTGGCTACCATGCCCGGCGTCATAATGCCGAAAAACAGCTTGCGTTCCATCACCTTAAAACGCTCGTTGCTGATGTCGTCATCGCTCATGGCGTGGTAAACATACAGGCGCGGCAGGTAAAACAGACCGGCAAACCAGGTGACCATAAAAATCAGGTGTAATGCTTTTAACCAGAGCATGGGCTATCCTTTTAGTAGTGATTCGATATTTGTTTTCATCTTAGCGACGCTAAAAAGGCCAATGTCCTGACTCACAACCGAACCGTCCGGGGCAATCAAAAAAGTGCTGGGCGTAAACATAATGCCGCCGAACGCCTGCGCATGTGCCGAATCCAAATCCAGTGCGACCTTGTAGGGCAGTTGCTTGGCTTTAGTCATATCGACGACGTGACTGGGCGGGTCGTAATACATCGCCACCGCAATCAGCTCAAGGCCTGCGTCATGGTATTGGCTATAAAGGCCGATTAAATCCGGAATTTCTTCGATACAAGACGGGCAGTCAGTGGCCCAGAAGGTAACGATAACCGGCCTCCCGCGCAAACCGTTCAGCACTATTTTTTCGCCGGTGATCGTGGTAAATATCACTTCTGGCGCCGTGGCGATAGTTTGGCTACAACCGCTTAAAATAAGCAGCAACAAAGGCAAACAGAATAGCCGGCATTGTATTTTCATAGGGTCAATGGCTTGGGTGACAGGGGATGGGGTAACAAAACAACAGCCGCTCCAATAAACTTATCCAAACTTAGCCAAAGCTAAGTTTAGCGTTATTTTCTTGCTTCACCGAAGTTAGTTTCACAGGATTCTTGCAAACCCTGCCAGCACTTACTTCTCCACAAGCGTTACTTCCCGCAGAGCTTGCGGTAGCTTGCAGTTGGGTTATCGCTAACCCAAGCAAATTCTTTGCGGCATTAATGTCCCGGTCATGCACTGAAAAACATAGCGGACACGTCCATTCCCGCACTGACAAGGGCAATGAATCTAGCTTATGCCCACAACATAAGCAGGTTTTACTGCTTGGGAACCAGCGGTCAATAACAACCAGTTCATTGCCGCGCAGGGCCGACTTGTAAACCAGCTGCCGCCTAAACTCGCCAAAACCTACATCGGAAATGGCCCTGGCTAGGCAACGGTTTTTCACCCTGCCTTTGACGTTTAAATCTTCTATGGCGATAGTGTCAAAGCGGCTGGTTAAGTCACTGGCCAGCTTGTGCAGGGTGTCGGCGCGTAAATCAGCAATCTTGCCGTGCAACTTGGCTAGTTTTAGTTTTGCTTTCCGGTAATTGCCCGATCCTTTGACTTTGCGTGAAAGCTGCCTGCTTAACCGTTTGAGCTTTTCCAGTGAGCTGCCTAATGCCTTACAGTTGGCAACTTTCGCGCCGGTTGATAAGGTTGCAAGCGTGGCCACGCCTAAGTCAACCCCGATACTGCCTTGGTTTTCGGCGGCTCGTTTGGGTTTATCTTCGGTATCGACGGTCATGCTTACAAACCATTTATCCGCACGGCGGGAAACGGTTGCCGATAGAACCTTTCCGGTAAAACGTAAAGATTCACGCATCCGCACCCAGCCTAGATTGGGGATGCGTATGCGTGAGCCTTCAATACGGAACGGGTCGTTACTGAGGGTGAAGCTGTCATGAATGCCTTTTTTCTTAACGGTAGGATAGTCATTTTGGCCTTTAAAGAACCGGCTAAACGCATCACCCAGTTGAATAATCGCCATTTGCGGTGCGCATTTTGTCACTTCTGACAGCCAAGGAAATTCGACCGCCTTGATGGCGTTAAGCTGCTTCCGTAGGCTGTACTGGGAAGGCTTAGGTTGGTTTGCGGCTAATTTCGAGGCGTCATATTGCAGTTTCCACTGACCTAATGCCCAGTTATACGCGAACCTAGCCACACCCGATGCCTTGGCAAAATAGGTGGCTTGTTTGTTGTTTGGGTTCAGGGTTATTTTGTGGGCAATAATCATAAGCTATTCGCATCATCGGCCACTTTCTTCATGTCATCCAGCAGTTTTTTATTTTTCCGGCTACGGCTGCCATACAGCCGGGCAGAAAAAACGGTTATAATTTCCAGTATATCTTTTGCCAAATCTTCTTCAAACGAACTGTCCTCGCCTTGGTTCAATATCACGACTTCGACTTGCTTGGCTTCACATAGCGCAAAAACCAATTCAGCGCCAAAGCGCAACAATCTGTCTTTGTGCGTAATGACAAGCCTGCCGACGCTATTTCCTATAATGTCATTCAATAACTTCTTTAAGCCTTTTTTGTGATAGTTCATGCCTGAGCCAAGGTCTGAAACAACCTCAAACGTCCAGCCCTGGCTTGCACAATAAAGCTCCAGCACTTGTTTTTGCCGTTCTAAGTCAGACTTCTGGTCATGACTGGACACACGGGCATAAGCGACTGTTTTGCGGCTTGCAGAGGATAATTTTCTGGCTGATTCCGGCTTAATCGACTCTAAACGATACCGGCGTTGATTGCCTTCTGTGCGCCCATCGGGCAATAGTTTGCCTTCTTTCTCCCAGCGCCTAAGCGTGGATTCAGAAACGCCTAATATGTCGGCGGCTTGTTTTATCGTTAATAAATTAGTCATAATGGTTAACTATAATTAACTTTAGATAGGTTATCAAGTATCAACTAAAAACCCTGCATTAATTGTCTCAGGTAAGGCATCAAATCACTGGCCAACAAACCTCTTTCGCCGTCTTTTGCAGCGGCCAAGTCGGCAGCCAGACCGTGATTATAAACGCCTTGCTGCGCGGCATTCGGCAACGCTAAACCCTGCGCCAACAAACCGGCAATCACCCCCGCCAACACATCACCCATGCCGCCGGAAGCCATGCCCGGATTGCCGGTATTAGACAGCCAAAGCTGCTGTTCAAAAGCAATAAGAGTGCCTGCGCCTTTAACAACAGCCACGCCGCCGTACTTGGCCTGAATGGACAAGGCGGCGGCAAAGCGGTCTTGCTGTATTTCGGAAGTGGAGCAGTTTAACAAACGCGCCGCTTCGCCGGGATGCGGCGTTAAAATCCAGTTCGCTTGGCTTAGCGGTGCCGCCGCCAACAAATTTAACCCGTCGGCATCGACGACCAGAGGCTTTCCGGCACTGATTGCCGCATTAAATAACGCAGTTGCCCAAGCACTCTGCCCCAAACCCGGCCCGATCACCACAACATCGGCTTTTGCCAGCAACGCGGCAAGTTGTTCGGCGTTTTCCACGCCATGACACATGAGTTCAGGCCGGTTCAGGTTCATCAGCGCGGCATGTTCGGCGCGTGTCGCCACACTGACCAAACCGACACCGACGCGCAAAGCCGCCTCACCCGCCATTTTAGCGGCACCGGAATAGCCCAGGTCGCCGCCAACGATTAACACATGGCCGCAACGGCCTTTATGCGCGCAACGCTCGCGGCGCGGCAACGGAACTTTAACAACACGCGTCGCCGAGGCCTTGACGCTGCCTAACACCTCATCCGGCACTGTCAGCTGCGCATAGAAAATTTCGCCGCAATAATCGGCTGCCTGGCCGGTAAACAAGCCTTGTTTTAGGCCGATAAAGGTCACGGTACACGCCGCCTTAACCGCGCAACTCATCACGCTGCCGGTGTCAGCCTGCAAACCCGACGGAATATCCACAGCTATCACTGGCGCCGGACTCGCATTAATAACCTGTATCGCTTCTGCGTAAAGCCCGGTGACCGGCCTATCCAACCCCGTGCCCAACAACGCATCAACCAGCACATCGGCATTAATCACTTGCCCGGATTGAAATGTGGTGACGATACCTTTGTAATATTGATAAGCCATCAGCGCATCGCCGGTGAGCAGTTCCGGATCCGACAGCGTATAAACGCGGACGCTCAAGCCCGCCGACAAAGCCAGGTCGGCAATAATATAGCCATCGCCCGCATTGTTGCCGGAACCGCAAAAAACCGCTACTGACCGCACTTCCGGCCATTGTTTTGTCAAATGCCGGAATACTTCAGCGCCCGCCTGACGCATTAATTCAAAACCGGGAATGCCGTATTCCTCGATGGCAATACGGTCCAGCTCCCTGACTTGTGCGGCACGATAAAGTTTTATCGGTAAATTTTTCATGGTATGTGATTAAATTAATGAGTAAACAGCGAAAAAACCAAGCCCTAACGCCAACCAACCTGAAACAATACCTTGTGAACATTGACGCAACCAATCAACAGCTGGCCGCCCTCGCCTTGCTGATTAAACAATGGGGGCAAGAGCTGGGCTTTCAACAAGTGGGCATCACCGATACCGCGTTGCAGGACGCCGAGGCGCACCTGCATAGCTGGCTGGACAATGGTTTCCACGGCGACATGGACTACATGCAGCGTCACGGCCTTAAACGCAGCCGCCCCGCATTATTGCATCCGGGCACGGTGCGCGTCATTTCGGTGCGCATGGATTATCAAACGGAATCATCCAGCGCCATGAAGCAAACGCTGGCCGATCCCGCTGCCGCCTATATTTCCCGCTATGCGTTAGGCCGCGATTATCACAAACTGATGCGAGGCCGCCTGCAAAAATTGGCCGACAGGATTCAAGCTGAAACCGGCCCGATTCATCCAGGTTCGATGCGGGCTTTTGTCGACAGCGCCCCGGTGCTGGAAAAAGCCTTGGCCGAAAAAGCCGGCTTAGGCTGGATAGGCAAGCATTCCAATGTCATCAACCGTAAGGCCGGGTCGTGGTTTTTTTTGGGCGAACTGTTCACCGACCTGCCGCTGCCAATCGACACCCCGGCCACCGCGCACTGCGGCGACTGCCGCGCCTGTCTGGACATTTGCCCGACCCAGGCGATTATTGCGCCCTATCAGGTCGATGCGCGGCGCTGCGTGTCCTACCTGACCATTGAACTGCACGGCGCCATACCCGAAAATCTAAGGCCGCTGATTGGCAACCGCATCTACGGCTGCGACGATTGCCAGCTGGTCTGCCCGTGGAACCGCTTTGCCAAGCTCAGCAATGAAACGGATTTCCATCCCCGGCATCGGCTTAACACACAGCAATTGCTTGACGCATTTGCCTGGAGCGAAGCCGAATTTCTGGCCAAAACCGAAGGCTCGGCCATACGACGGATCGGCCACCAGCGTTGGCTCAGAAATATCGCCGTGGCCTTAGGCAATGCACCGGCATCGCTGCTGATTGTCAATGCCTTAAAACCGATGCTGGCGCAGGGTTCCGAGCTGGTCAAAGAGCATGTCGTCTGGGCTTTGGCGCAACAGCAGCAATTTAAATGACGCCCGACAAAATTGTTTGTATCATCCTCGCAACTCAAATTGAGACGGTATGCGGCGATGAAAAAAACAGTGTTTATTGTAGGGCTCCTGCTCGGCTCACCAGCTCACGCCGAGGTTTTCAAATGCCAGTTGGAATCGGGCAAAACGATTTATCAGCCCATGCCCTGCCAATCGGCGCTAAAACAAGACATCATTGAGCTGAAAAAACCCGACCCGGCCAAGGTTGCCGAAGCGGAGGCCAAATTAAGGGCGTGGAATGAAAACTTTGCCCAGCGTGAAGCGGCGAGAATCGAAGCCGAAAAAGCCCTTCAAGCCGAACGGGACAGGCAAGCCTCGGTTGAAGCGTTGCAAAAAAGCGCGGAATATCAACGCTGGCAGGCAATACAGGCGAAGCGGCAGGCCGACGCACTGGAACTGCAAAACCGGCAGCCAACCTATCCGCCGTATCCACTTTACCCTTACCCCGGCGGCTATCAGCCACGATCGCCTTATGCGCCGTACCGGCATGAGCGCACGAAAAAACCGCCCGCCGTCCCAGTGAAATAAAAAGCATTATTTTTACCGGCTACCGTTCGCATCGCCGGTCAGTTGTTGCGCGGCTTTTTGCTGTTGCGACAAATAAGTGCCGCCCATAATAATCGCCATTACCAGCACATAAACCACGGAAGCAATGCGCCTGGCTTTTTTCCCTTGTTCATAGTTGTCCATAATCCGCCTTAAAGTTTATCGTTTCGGAAATAAGTTAGTGGATATGAACCTCACGCGACTTCACCGTATCGCTTCTGCGCAAGGTATAGCGGTCTGCATCGCCTGCTATCCGTGCGCCCTCGCTGTTAAGCTGGATCAGCGTGCCTTCATCTTCAATATAATAGTGCCGGATGATGGATTCCTTACGCGGCGTCAGTACCACGGTCTGTTTTTTATCATCCCAATTATATTTCCCTTTTTCATAAAACTCCCTTGAAGAATCTTTTGCCGGCTGGGTCACCAATAAATAATTGTTATTTTGCTTTAACGACAATGTCGCCTTAATGCCATCGCAATCCTTGCAAGGCAGGTAGCCGTAAAAAACGCCATGGAACTCCAGGCTCTTGTCGATAGGCGCCAAATGCGCGCTATGGTCTGTATTTTTCTCAAGAACCTTTACCCTCGCCCTCAGCAGCTTTTCTTGGTCTGCCTGGTCTGTTGCCGCCATTGCCATATTAGCAGGGAGCAGAATGCTGAAAAAAACCAGCGTCAAATTTCGTTTTAAGTGTTGTTTAAATGGTCGCATATAAGTGCCTTTGTCAATCTGTCCTGAATGCCAATAATGGGGAAATCCGAACCGAGAATTCTACGCCCGACCAGCAATTTTTTACAGCGATAGCACCGCTATTTTTACGAAAACGCCTTCAATCCGGCTAAAACAATCAAGTTAAGCGCCAGTGCGATTTGATATACTAAAACCTAAGCCAGCGACATTCGCCGCCCGGCTCTGACAGTTAAAATCAGTTTAGAGAAGCACCTTATGGATACAAACCTCGTCCTTTTTTTCTTGTATTTAGTGACCGTTGTTTATTGCGCTGGCTTTGCCCTAAACAAGGATTCAACACAAACAAGAATCGAAGATGTCTATATGTATTCGGGAACACTCGCCCTGATAGGCTGTATCAGCGAAGTCGCCATCAATAGTTTCTGTAGAGCCGTTTTCGACACGCCGCTTTGGGTCTATCAGGTAACGCCTATACATGGCGGCGACACCTCAACGTTTGCGTTTTTCCAGTGGTCGCTTTACGGTTACCACCTTTATTATGTCGAGCAAAAACTCCAATCGTTTAACTTTAAACATCAAGCAACTATCTTTGCCCTTGTGCTTTCTGCAGATGCGTTGTTGCTTGAGATATTTGTAAACCTTTCCAGCCTTTTTTTCCTTGACACCTTTATATTTTATTATTTGCCCGGCGATATCTGGCATTTAACCACTCTTTTTGTCTTCCCTTTTTATCTACTAGGAGGCGTCATATTGATTGGGATTTTTGACCGATTCTTAAAAGACCCCTTATTTTTCGGTACGCTGAGTTTCTCCATTGCCTTCATTTTTGTGTTTTTAGCTTGATGATTATGTTGCCGCTACCGTGCTAAACATTATCTGGATAAGCTTATTCCTTGCCGCCTTTTGTATGGCGCTGTTCAAACTGGTTTTTCTGGGCGACCAGCAGGTTTTTGCGCAAATCATGGCCGCCTTGTTCGCCTCGTCGAAATCGGCTTTTGAAATCTCCATCGGCCTGACCGGCATATTGGCTTTATGGTTGGGCATCATGCGCATCGGTGAAAAAAGTGGCTTTATCCGCTTATTAACCCAGGCATTGACGCCGTTATTTAGCCGACTAATGCCAGAAGTCCCCAAAAATCATCCCGCTTTGGGCGCCATGGTGATGAACATTTCCGCCAATGCGTTGGGTCTGGATAATGCCGCCACGCCCTTGGGTATCAAGGCTATGCAGGAATTGCAAACGCTTAATCCGAATCCCGAAACCGCCAACAACGCGCAAATTCTATTTTTGGTGCTCAATACTTCCGGCGTAACCTTGTTTCCGGTCACAATTTTTACCTACCGCGCCCAACTGGGTGCGGCCAATCCCACCGATGTTTTCATCCCGATTCTGATTGCGACTTATATATCGACGCTGGCCGGTTTGCTGGCTGTGGCCTTCGTGCAAAAGATCAATCTGCTGGATAAAATCATCATGGCTTATTTGGGCGGCTTTACGCTGCTGATCGGCGGCATATTGGCGTATTTTTCCAGCTTGCCGCAACAGCAGATGCTCGAACAATCGGCCAGCATCAGCAATTTCATCCTGTTTTCGTTGGTCATCACTTTTATTCTCGGTGCAATTAACAAGGAGATTAATGCCTACGACGCCTTTATTGAAGGCGCTAAAGAAGGTTTTAAAACTGCGATTACTATTATTCCTTATCTGGTCGCGATGCTAGCGGCCATCGGCGTGTTCAGAGCCAGCGGCGCACTGGATTTACTGGCCGACTTAGCGCGCGCCATTGTGCATTATTTTCGGCTCGACGACCGCTTTATCGATGCGCTGCCGACCGCCTTGATCAAGCCATTCAGCGGCAGCGGCGCCAGAGCGATGATGATTGATACAATGAAAACATTGGGCGCCGATTCGTTTGCCGGACGCCTGTCATCGATTGTACAAGGCAGCACCGAAACCACTTTTTATGTATTGGCGATTTACTTCGGCGCGGTCGGCATCAAACGTATTCGCCATGCCGCCGCCTGTGGGATAATAGCCGACTTAGCGGGCGTCATTGCATCCATTGTTGTCACCTACTGGTTTTTTGGCTAAACCTTACTTTTATTCAACTCATCAATAGAGGCATAAAAATGACCACATTAACCTTTGATACCCATGAGTTTGTCACTGAATTAAAACAGGCCGGGTTTAGTGAATCACAGGCCGAAGCCATTACCCGATTACATAGGCAAACCGCGAATGCAACGATTGACTATGTTAAACAAGAGCATAGCCTGGACAATCTGGTCACTCAGAAAGACTTGGATGCGCGCATTAAGGAAACCGAGCTAAAAATTGAGCTGGTGCGTTCCGATTTGAAACGCGACATTGAAACCGTCAAAAAAGAAATTGCCGAAACTAAAGCGGAATTAATCCGCTGGGTCGTCGGCGTTGGCCTGTTACAGTTAACCATTATTACCGGCTTGTTATTGAAATGGGTCGGGACTGTTTAATTTTCACCCTCTTTTTTATCGATAAGACTTCGATAGTATTGATAAATATACTTTTTCATCATGAAAGTTCACCTTAAAACCCTCGGCTGCCGCCTGAACGAAGCCGAACTGGAAACCTGGGCGCAAGCCTTCCAAAAATCCGGCCATCACATCACCCAGCAAGCTGAAACCGCCCAACTTATCGTGCTTAATTCCTGTGCGGTGACACAAGATGCCGCCAGAAAATCGCGCCAATTGATACGGCGCATTCACCGCGATAATCCGCAAGCCAAACTGGTGGTCAGCGGCTGTTACGCCACCTTGAATGAAGACGAAGCCGCGTCTTTATTGGGCGTTGATCTGATCGTCAGCAACAAGGACAAAGACCGGCTGGTCGAAAAAACTCTGGCCGAATTGAACATGGACACCATGCCCGCCCTGTCTACCGAACCGGGCGAAATCTCGCTGTTCACACGCGGCAGGCAGCGCGCTTTTGTTAAAGTGCAGGACGGCTGCCGCTACCGCTGCACCTTTTGCATCGTCACCGTGGCGCGAGGCGAGGAAAGTAGCCGCCCGGTACAGGCGGTCATCGATGAAATCAATGCGCTACATCGGCAAGGCATCACCGAAGTCATTTTAACGGGCGTACATTTAGGCGGTTACGGCAGTGATTTGGGCAATAACTTATCCGATTTGATCAAAGCGATTCTGGCGAAAACCGACATTCCAAGGCTTAGATTAGGTTCGCTGGAACCTTGGGAACTGCCGGATGATTTTTTCGGGTTGTTCAGCAGTCCGCGCCTGATGCCGCATTTGCATTTGCCGTTGCAAAGCGGTTCAGACACGGTACTGCGCCGCATGGCAAGGCGTTGTAAAACCGAAGAATTTGCCGCCATTGTTAGCCAGTTGCGGGCAAAAATCCCGTATTTTAATATCACCACCGATATTATCGTCGGCTTCCCCGGCGAAACCGAGCAGGAATGGCAGGACAGTTTTGACTTCATCAAACAGACCGGTTTCGGCCATATCCACATCTTCACCTATTCCAGCCGGGCAGGCACTAAAGCCGCCAGCCTGCCGGATCAACTGAGCAATGACATCAAAAAACAGCGCAGCCGGCAGCTGCATGAATTGGCCGAACACATGAAACAGACGTTTTTTGAAGCTAATGTAGGGCATGAATTCCCGGTGTTATGGGAAGGCTACAGCGAAACCTTGGCCGATAACAAGCAGCGGGTATTCGGTTATACGCCGAATTATCTTCGGGTCGGCTGCGTGATTGATAGCGATAAATCGGTGGAAAACAAAACGCTAAACTGCGTGATGACAGCTGTTAAAGAGGGTTGTGTTGTTGGAGAAATCGTTGGTAAAAGTTAGCCTACACGCTAATATTTGATAATGGACTGGAAAGTTAGCTACTTTAATGAAAATGTACAAAAACGCATTATCGAATGGCCTGTCGGTATTTACGCGGATTTTTTGCGTTTAATCTTCTTGATAGAAAAACAAGGCGCTGATTTGCGTTTACCACATTCACGCGCTATGGGTAATGGACTCTACGAATTACGCTGCAAAGGTAATGAAGGCATTGGCCGCGCATTTTATTGCACTATGATTGGGCGGCACATTGTGATTTTGCATAGCTTCATCAAAAAGACACAGGAAACACCAGACCGGGAATTAAAAATTGCACGTAAACGACTGAAGGTGGTTAAAAAATGAATACTGAACAATTCAAACCCATTCAAATCAATGCCAAAGAGGAATTAGAACGCGCTATGCACCGAGAAGGATTTCAAGCGGCATGGGAAGCATTAGAGGAAGAATACACGGCATTAAATGAGATCATTCAGGCGCGCAAGTTAGCGGGTTTGACCCAGGAAGAAGTTGCCATCCGTATGGGAACGACCAAAAATGCGGTTTCACGTTTGGAATCATCACTTAGAAGCGAGCATTATTCGCCATCATTCTCGACGCTGAAAAAATATGCTCATGCCTGCGGCAAGAAACTGATCATTAAAATGATGTGAATGCTTAAGCATTGCCAAAACTAAAACATGGCCATCATCAAAACACTAAAACGCGCCCTGCACTTTTTCCGCATTGGGCGAGCGGCAAAAAAACTCCAACGTAGCCAGAACGAAACCGAGCGTCTGCTTGCCAAACAGGCACTTGCGGCGCTGCTTGCCGATGCGCGCGGCATCACCATGAAAATCGGCCAATTGTTTGCAGGTACTGACGGCAGCACACCATTTCAGCCGCTGGTCGAAGGCATAGAACCCCTGCCGTTAAAAACCATGATTCCGTTACTGGAAAAAGAACTGGGGCGAAAAGCCAAAAGCGTTTTTCGCACTATCGAACCCGCCATTGCCGCCGCCTCTTTGGGACAAGTGCATCTGGCCGAACTTAAAAACGGCGATAAAGTCGCGATAAAAATCCGTTATCCCGACATTGCCGATGCAATCGATGCCGAATTAGGTTTGGTCGGTTTATTGCCGGGCGTCGGTCCTGCCAAACGCTGGGGCTTTGATCTCAATGCCTATAAAACCTGCCTGCATGACAATATGCAACGCGAGCTTGATTACCGCTCGGAAGCGCAAAGACAGGATTATTTCGGCCGGATGGTACAGGTGCCTGGGCTAAAAGTGCCTAGCGTGTATCTGGATTTATGCACTGAACGGGTGCTGGTGCAAAGTCGGGCGGAGGGCGTATTGATTGACAAGATTGCTCACTGGCCCGAACAAGATCGCCTGGACGTCGGAAAAATACTAATATTGACGCTGTTTAAAAGCATGTTTGTTGCCGGTGAAGTGCATGGCGATCCACATCCCGGCAACATCTTTTATGCTTATGACGACTACGGCCAGGCGCAAGTCAGCTTGCTCGATTACGGTTGCACTATCCGTATTAGCGAGGCACGCAGATTGGCGCTGCTCAAACTGATTATCGGTTGCCGCGAACGCAGCCCAACTAAACCGCTGGAATGCTTTGCTGCATTGGGTTTTGACAGCAACAAGCTGAGTTATATCAGCGGCGCCCTGCCCGCCTTGTGCCAGTTATTATTCCGGCCTTTTTTGGTCAATCATGCGTTTGATCCGGCCCAATGGCAGTTGGGGAAATCGGTTAACGAACTGCTGGGCGATTATCGCTGGTGGTTCCGTTCGGCAGGGCCCGCCGACTTATTCTTGTTGATGCGCGCTTTTCAGGGTTTAACCCAGCAACTGCAACAGCTAGAGGTCAATGTGCCGTGGTGGCCGCTGCTGCAACAAGCCGTTGGCACCGAACTTATCAGGCAGGCTACAGACTATAAACTGCCAGCCATTGAGCAGCCGACAATAACGGCGTTGAGTTTTGACCAACAGGCAACTTGGTTATGTGTGCGTGTCAATGAAAATGGCGAGCAACGGGTTTCAGTCAAAATGCCTGCCGAAGCGGTGCTGGATTTGGAACATCTTATCCCCGAAGATGTGCTGGCGCATATCGTGGCATCGGGTCTCATCGACCTTAAACAATTAACCGACTCACTCCGCACTAACGGCATTATCCCCCAGCAATTGTTTGTTTTTGAAGACGGCAAAAAAACCTATCAGGTATGGCTGGAATGACGCCAAATAAGGCTATTTCCTGAAAAAAGCATACCCAAATAATTGTCCACGCTTAGCACAAAAAGCACGCTTAACAAAAAAGCAGGCATCCCCAAGCGACGCGAAAATAAGGAATGCTGTTATTTTCGTTGCTTTTTTTCGTGGCTTTCGTGGACTCTGCTTTTCTACAGCGCAAGGCCATCAGGGGATATTATTTTTCGGAAATAACCTAATTAGCCGCCTCGCAGCTTTCGACAAGGAGAGCCGAAAGCTGCGAGGGCTTTTTAGGTAGCGGAAATTAAACGGCGATACCAACCTGTAAAGCATCAAACCAGTCTAAAAAGCGTTTGACGTCATCGCCTTTAAACATCCGACCATGTTGCGGCGCCAAAATATCAATATCCATATTTCTTACCCGCTCAATCCAGACCCTTTTAGCCTGATTTGACGGCATAATACGCTGATGCCAATAACGCATTTTCTCCACGTGAGCGGAAAAATTTTCGACAAACACCGGCGTATCTGGCCCTTCAAGAGCCGCGCCAACATCACCGGTCATCAAGATTTTTGCTTGCGGGTCATAGACATGAAAATTCGCAGAAGAATGCAAATAATGCGCGGGGATCAGTTGTAACTCCACTGATTCTAATTTAATCGTGCCGCCATTATCAGGAATGGGCACATATTCTATTGATTCACAACTGTAATGGCGCAAGAAACCTTCCCAAAAGGCGGGTGCATGCAATTTGGCATTGGTTAGAGCCTGATCCCACAAACCCAATGAAGAAATCACGTCAGGATCCTGATGCGAGGCGAACAAATCAGTTATTTGGTCGACCGGGGCATGATGCAAAACAGCGGCCATCATCGGTGCAAACAGTTCGGCACCACCCGGATCTAACAACAAGCAACGGTTAGCTGTGCGCACGACATATTGGTTGGTGTCGATGATATTGCCAGGTTTGCCCTCATCCCTACCAAACATAATCCATTGGTGCGAGCCTTCATATATCTTGGTCATTTTCATAAAAAACAATACCTTTTGAGTTAAGCTATTCAACTATTGCGATAAATGGATAATGCGATTCGGCAACGCTGCACATTATCATGAATGGTATGTGCAGCTTTATCCACACTTTCAGCAACGGCCTGCAGGCTTTGCAAATACTCCCCCGCCTGTGACGCCTCAATCCTTGAGTTTGCAGCAATAACGCGTGCTGCGCGGGCATGGTGCATAACCGCTTCAAGCTGGCCTAACAGTTGCGACACATCCCGTTTAAACTGCCGCTGGCAATCCTGCATCGACAGCTTCGCATGCTCGACCGGTTCCTGCATCGATTTGGCATAAACAGCATCACCCGCCATTTTTGCTGCCGACTCGAATTTATTATAAGCCACTGTTTTTTGAAATTCATCGACAGTTAACCGATATAACACCAAAGCATAAATGTTAATGTTAGTGACCAACTCTATGGTTTCTTTAGCCAGTTCATTAATAAAATCAGTAATCGGTTGAAAGCCTTTGGCTTTATCGCCCGCCCTGAAGGCAATAGCCTTGGCATTGGCCGCTGCCAGTGATATTTCCTTGGCGACCACCATAACCGCACTTAACTCCGAGGTAATCGAAGCGACCGCAATAAATTGTGATTTAGTCTGATTAGTCATATTTAATTACACCGCGTGAAAAGTAATATTTTTTTAAATAATATATCTGGCATAACCTTGCCAACCATATCCGCAAAAGTCGGCAATATAATGTCAATTACCCTTGCCGCCACCCGGCTTGACCAAACTTAAAACTTTATGCGCAACTTCATCCAACGACACCACATAGTCCGTACAGCCTAACTTGAATGCGGCGCCCGGCATCCCCCAAACCACGCTAGATTGCTCATCCTGAATCACTGTTTTGGCACCGGCATCATGCATTTCTTTCATGCCCATTGCGCCATCTGCACCCATGCCTGTCAATAACACGGCAATCGCATTGGCACCGGCGCATTGCGAAACCGAACGGAACAGCACATCGACAGCAGGTTTATGGCGGTTTACCGGCAAGCCGTCATTCAATTGAATGATATACTTGCCGCCCTCCCTGACCACCAGCATGTGCTTGTCGCCCGGTGAGAGGTAGATATTGCCGGGCTCAACCACTTGCCCATCTTTAGGGATAGAGGCCGACATTGCCGTCGCAAGGTCAATATGGCGAACAAACGATTCGCTAAATGCAGCAGGCAAATGCTGCGTAATTAAAATAGGCGGCGTATCCGCCGGGAAACCTTTAACAACCGCTTTAATGGCTTCAGTCCCCCCCGTTGACGCGCCTAAGGCAATAATCTTACTGGTTGGGCTAATATGCGTTTTTACCGGCGCGGCTTTCAGAATCACATCGACGGAATGCTTTTCCGACACCTCAGAAACTGTTGCTGCGGCAGGGGGTTTAGGGTCTTTAGGCGGCTTGACCGCCCGGTTATAAATATTGCCAACTTTAGCCTGCGCCGCACTAATGACTTTGGAAACAATTTCCTCGGCATAGTCATTCAGCGTATTAACAACATCAACTCTGGGTTTGGCAATAAAATCGACCGCCCCCAGTGCCAGCGCATTCAACGTGGCCTCGGCACCATGTTCAGTCAGCGTAGAAATCATCACAACCGGGGTGGGCCTTAAGCGCATTAAATTGCTTAGGAAAGTTATCCCGTCCATGTGCGGCATTTCAATATCCAGCGTCAACACATCCGGATTTAATTGCTTAATCATCTCCCTGGCAATAAGGGGATCAGCCGCCGCGCCAACAACCTCGATCTCCGGCGACGAATTTAAAACCTCAGTCAGTATTTTTCTGATTAGTGCTGAATCGTCAATAATTAATACGCGTATCTTACCCATAACTCCACTCTAAAAGAAACCCGTCGCCACCACGCCAACGGACACATTTTTATGTTGCTGCCGCACTACTGAAAACAAGGCCGTATAGTTCCATTTATGCCAGCCTTCTAATATTAGCCTGAGACGCGACTTTAACTTTGGCAATAATATCCTCGGCGTAATCATTCAATGTGTTTTCCACATCAACTGCAGGCTTAGCGATAAAGTCTACCGCGCCCAATTCCAAGGCCGTCAAGGTCACTTCAGCATTGGCCTCTGTCAATACAGAAATCATCACAACAGGCATCGGCCTTAAACGCATCAAATTGCGTAAAAAGGTTATCCCGTCCATACGCGGCATTTCAATATCCAGGGTTAATACATCAGGATTTAATTCCTTAATCATTTCTCTGGCAATAAGAGGGTCTTCGGCAGTACCAACCACCTCAATATCAGGAGATGAATTGAGTATTTCCGTCAACACTTTTCTGATTAACAATGAATCATCGATAATCAATACACGTATTTTCTTCATTGCATGCTCTTAAAAAAGCTCAACGTCACCTTCGACAGGCGCATTTTTAATATTGTTAAAGTACTGCCGTTCTCTTCTTATAATGGTATCATTATGTAAATGCTCGATTTTCTTCATTCCGACTTTCCCTGTTTTTGGGAAATAAATTATTTTTCTCGGATAAATATCACCTAAATCTTGCGATAATAAAGGTAAGCCTTCGGTATCGATATACTCCAAAATAAAGTCGATATTTTTGAGGCCCACATCAGTTAAGGTTGGAATAATTTTACCGCCGCCAAATACTTTAACTTCCAGATTCTTTCTTTTACCGCCATTAAACAAAATAGTATTGATTAAATGCTCCATAGCATAATTCCCATAACGGGTTGCATTACCAACCACAGCCTCATTACCTTGCCTTAATTTATCGGCTGTGGTTTCCGGCAACATAAAATGATTCATGCCGCCCAAACCCGATACCTTGTCACGGATACAGGCCGATATACAAGAACCTAACACCGTAGTGATCAATTCGTCTTCCTGGGTCACATAATATTCGCCGGGCAAAATCTTCGCGGCTATGACACCACGCTCTTTATCCAAATACCGGTTAATATGTTCGAATCCTTCAATTGAAGGCGGCCCAATATCATTATTAGCACTCATGAGTATTTATGTATTTTTCCTGTAACTGGTACATGCGACCAACTCAAACTCATTTGAAAGCTGGTTTAACGATTCCGAATGCCCGATAAATAACCATGACCGGCTAGATAACATCTGCGCATATCTTTTTGCTAACAATGTTTTGGTTTCACGGTCAAAGTAAATCAAAACATTACGGCAAAATATAAAATCGAAATGACATTTCATAGGCCAATCTTGCATTAGATTTAATTTTTTAAACTGAATAATTTGCTGCAATTGGGGCCTGACTTTAACCTGCCCCGACTGAGATGATTTGCCGCGCATAAACCATTGCTTAAGAACATCTTCAGGCAAATCACTCACACGGTCTTCATTATAAATGCCTTCGGATGCTGTTTTTAAGACATTAGTATCCAAATCAGTCGCTAAAATCTTAATGTCCCAATCAGCGGGCACATTTTCCAACAAGGTAATCGCTAACGAGTAAGGTTCCTCACCGGTGGAACAACCGGCCGACCAAACCTTAATTTGCTTGGAGGTTTTATTTCTGATTAACAGTTCAGGAATAACAACATCACGGACATAATCAAAATGATGCATTTCCCTAAAGAACGCCGTCAAATTAGTTGTAATGGCATTAATAAACTCGGTAAACTCATGATCGGGATAATCACCAAGATACTGGCAATAAGCCTTAAAATCAGCCAAACCAAGTTTCCTTACCCGCTTGGACAGCCTGGAATAAAACATGTCAAAACGTTCATCCGGTACCTGAATACCCGAATGCTCATTAGATAGCTTCCTTAAAAAATTAAAATCATCGGCAGTGAATTTAAATTCTCGCGCTTTCTCAACAATGGCCATTTTAAGCTGCTTCCCTCGTGGTCAAATATCACACATCATCAACATCAAGCACTTCCAATAAACCTAATAAGCGGGCAGACTCAACAAATCGTGGTGACGGATAAATAATGCTCACTGCCTTTTTCAGTTTAACGGCATCTTTTTTCAATGAAACCAATAATTGCAAAGTGGCGGTATCTATTGATGCAACATCGGAGGCATTGATTTCGATTTCATCGTGTGCCGCCAAAATTTGCTTAAGCTTTTCATGCAAACTGACAACATTCTGAATAGTCAAGGTCGCGTCTAAATCAATCTGGGATCCCTCTGTTTCCTCTTCTACTACCGAGACTTCGGCAACGACCTCATCCACAATAGCGCCATCCCCCTCATCTTCTATAGCCACATCCTGTTCATTACCACCCCAATCAGTATCACCCCAATCATCTCCGGCTTCATCGGCCATACCCGCTTCATCATCAATAAGCTGGGGCTCTTCGGCTTGACTAGCGTCATCGCTGATTGAATCCTCATTGTTACCAGCACTCCCTTCCATCCAAGCCAGAGGGTCGTAACCAATTAAATCATTTTCTTCACTTGTTGCCATACATCACCTTGTCTTCAAGAAAATCATGAGCAAGACTACGAAAATCCCTTGCTGAACGACTTTTTGGACTATATTCTAAAATTGTTTTGCCAAAACTAGGACACTCGGCAAGTAACGCCGTCTCCCTAATTACTGTCGCTAATATTTGCTCTGGAAAATGCGTAAGCAAAACATTCAATACTTGAACGGATATTCTCCTATTAGGCGAATAGCGCGACATCACTAATAATGTTTTATATTTCCGCTGCAAAGCCTTTTCAAACCGCTTAATCGTCCCCATCAGATGGGACAACCCCTGCAAAGCAAGAAAATCGCTAGTCATGGGGATTAATATTTCATCTGCCGCAATCAGGGCATTGGCAACCAGCAAACCTGAAGAAGGCGGGCAGTCAATAAAAACAAAATCCTGATCGTCAAGTGTGCCCTGCAACGCATTTTTTAATAACGCGCCGCGAGGCGAATTATTAGCGACTAAATGTTCAATTTCCTTAAGTTTGGCCCCGGCTGTAATTAATTGCAGATTGTCCCTGACCGGAATCAGTTGCTGTTGGATATTCTTCTGCTTCAGCATAGCCTCATCAATGCCACCAACATTTTGCGCCGTAGTGCCTAAAGAAACAGCTAAATGGCCTTGCGGGTCAAGATCGATAGCCGTCACTTTTAAGCCGGACTCTGCAATGGCATGACATAAATTTGCAGTTGTTGTGGTCTTGCCAACACCACCTTTCTGGTTAATTATCGCGACAATTTTCACCATCACACCAAATTGTCAATACCCTCAACCTCATCAGGATTGAGCAATTTGTCCACATCCAGGAGCATAATCATTTTTTTCTTATAGACATGCATACCGCGCATGTAACGGGTATCGATCTTTGAACCGAAATTCGGCGCTTTTTTGATGTCTTTCAGATTAATATCCAATACATCAGACACCGCATCAGCGACGATACCCATTACAAATTGGCTTTCCCCATGATCAACACACAGCACTATCACGACCGTTTTTGGCGAATACTCGCAGTGTTCCAAAGAAAATCGTTCCCGTAAATCGATAATGGGCACGACGGAGCCGCGTAAATTCAACACCCCCTTAACAAAAGCGGGCGTATTCGGTATCACGCGCACAGCTTCCCAGCCGCGAATCTCTTGTACCTTCAAAATCTCAAGTCCGTATGCTTCGTCGGCGAGTTGAAAGGTAAGAAATTGCTCTACCCGACTATTATTTGACTGCGCATCTGTTGTCATTGTTATAGTTTCCTGCCGGTTATATGGTTTGCAATTTTAAAACTCTTCCCATTCATCACTGCTCTCTACTTTGGGCTTACTCACAGGCAAAGTTGCAGCTTTTTTTACTGGCGGCCTTGCCGGTGCTGCCGGCGCCCTACTACGAGCAACCGGCCTAGCCGCAGCCGATCCGTTTTTTGAATTGACCCTAAAGAAACTCAGCAACTGGGTCATATTGGTAGACTGCTCACTCATAGCAATACTGCCTGCCGCTGCCTGTTCTGCCAAAGCCGCATTTTGCTGGGTAATGTCATCCATTTGGGAAACCGCCTGATTGACTTGTTCGATACCCGCCGATTGCTCTGAACTGGCACTGGCAATATGCGCGACAATATCGCCAACTTTGGCAACGCTTTCAACAATTTCATTGAGCGCCGCGCCCGTTTCATTAACAAACGCCGTACCCGCACGAACTTTCTGTACACTATTTTGAATCAGCTCATTACTTTGCTGTGCCGCCGTTGCGCTGCGTTGCGCCAAATTACGGACTTCTGTTGCCACAACCGAGAATCCACGTCCCTGCTCGCCTGCCCTGGCCGCCTCTACTGACGCGTTTAATGCCAACAAATTGGTTTGGAAAGCAATTTCGTCAATCACACCAATAATTTCAGCAATTTTATTGCTACTCTCATTAATTTCCTGCATGGCAACAATAGCTGACTTCACGACACCGCCGCCTTTTTGCGCCAATTGGCTGGCAGAATTAACGACTTCAGTTGCCTGCACTGTATTTTGTGCATTATTTTTTACCGTACTGGCAAGCTCTTCCATGCTGGCAGCCGTTTCTTCAAGACTCGCGGCCTGCTGTTCGGCCCGGTGCGAGAGATTATTATTGCCGCTGGCCATCTCTTGCGATGAACTGTCGATAAAATCGGCGGCGTCCCTGATTTGAATAATAAACTCGCTAAGCTTTGCCAACGTGTCGTTAATATTATTTTTGCATTCGGCATAGACACCTTGATATTCGTTAGTAATCGACGTGGTTAAATCGCCTTCAGCCATGCTTTCCATGACCCGGTTGACATCGCTAAACACACTTTCAATAATATCAGTTAATTCATTGATACCTGAAGACAGTGCTTTGGTGAATCCCTCTTTATCGGTTAATTTTATACGGGTACTCAAATCACCTGATTTAACACCCTGCACTAAATGATCAATCTCTTGTTCAACTAAAACCTCATGGGTCCTATCCTGCCATTCGGCAACATAACCAATACGCTCCCCTTCGTTATTAACCGGGCTTGCAATAACATTCATATAGCGACCAGCAATCACCAGCTCCGACCTGTATGCGCCTTGCAATTTATCCAACAGTCCACGTTGCAAAGAAGGGTCTTTGTGATATATGTCAATATTAGAGCCCAGCAAATTATCAGCTGAAAAGTTAGGTAGCTGTTTACGAATGTCGCTTTCTGCGGCCTTGAATATCTTCTTAACGCTGTCATTCATGTAAATGATTTCAAGATTCTTGTTCGCCACCATAACGCCATTTTGAACATTATCCAAAGCCTGAGTAATCCGTTTGGATTCTGCAAGACCTTGCTTAAAATCAGCCAAATCAACGCCCAGCTTAACTTCCATACAATACAGGCCGCGTAAAAAATCGCCGAGCTGATCGTTCCGCTTCAAATCCACCTTATTGCCGAAACCGCCGCTGCTCAACCGGTAACAAATGGTAATGGCCGTTTCCAACGTATCGGTTATTACCTTGGTCATGTTAATGCTAAGTGCCGACGCCACCGTAGCCAACAAGGCAACGCCCACTAACAAAATGTAGTTTTGCTCCATGAACAACCGGTACATCAAATAAATGATTGGCGTCAGAAAAGCACCCACGACAAAGGCGTTCTTCTTCTTTATGGCAATTTCGCTAATCGATTTAGCCATCGAAGCTAAACCGGTCGGGTTTAATTTGACTTCGCCAGCACTTATTTTCTTGTACAACAAATCGGTAGCAGGAATCCGATCACGCTTTGGCGGATGCCGAACAGAAAGGTACTCATAGACTTTGCCGTCTTTAAATAATGGCATCGCATTGGCTTCAACCCAATAATAATCGCCATTTTTACAGCGGTTTTTCACTAATCCCTGCCAAGGTCTAAGCTGCTTTAATGTTTTCCATAAATCTTCATAAGCGACTGAAGGCATATCCGGATGGCGGACAATATTGTGTTCGGCTCCAATCAATTCGTCACGGGTAAAACCACTCGTTTCAACAAACGCATCATTAACATAAGTAATACGCCCCATCAAATCGGTTCTTGAAACCAGGATTTGCCCTTTTTTCAAAACGAGTTCGTTGTTTGTTACCGGCATATTAATTTTCACGCTACGCTACCTCTTAAAATATCACTGGCTATACCAAATACGTTTACCTGGGGGAATATTAGAAAATTATTAGCTTTCATCCTGATCCAATTCCTCTAATTTCAGCAGCTTGTCCACATCCAGCAACATCACCATACGTTCATTAACCGAAACCAGACCGTTAATAAATTCATTGCTGACTTTAGCGCCAAAATCGGGTGCGCTTTGAATCTCAGTTTTATCAACATTGATAACATCGGAAACCGAATCGACAACGACACCCATTATTCGGGTCTTATTGCTATCACCT
>JBLRXA010000005.1:0-45075 GCA_047920955.1 Methylobacter sp.
GCGCGCACACAAGAAGTAGTGCAGCAAGCCACCCGCATTATTCTGGACACCGACGGCGTCGATCATGTCAATGCCTACGCCGGTTTTTCAATCTTGAGCGGCTCCAGCCAATCCAATGTCGCCACACTATTTGCCCGCTTGAAAGGTTTCGATGAGCGCACCGGACACCCTGAACTCCATGCCGATAACATCATCGACAACCTCAAGCAACGCCTTGCCCGTGTTGAAGATGCCCGCATTGCGGTATTTGCACCGCCGCCGATCCGGGGCATGAGTGCGACCGGAGGTTTCAAGCTGCAAATCCAGGATCGCTCCAATGCCGGTATCGACGCACTGCAAAACACGGTCAACGAGCTTATCGCCAAAGGCAACCAACAAGCGGGGCTGGTCGGCCTGTTCACCACCTTCCGCTCCGAAGTGCCGCAACTTTTTCTCGATGTAGACCGTAGCCGCGCCAAGGCTATGGATGTGCCCTTGAAAGAAATTTTCGACACCTTGCAGATTTATTTGGGTTCGCTTTATGTTAATGATTTTAATGGCTTTGGCCGCTCCTTTCAGGTCGTGGCGCAGGCTGATTCGGCGTTTCGGATGAAACCGGACGACATTGCCAGACTCAAGGCGCGTAACCTTGACGGCGGCATGGTGCCGCTGGGTTCAGTGTTGTCGGTTAAAGACATCACCGGCCCCGACAAAATCACCCATTACAACCTGTATCCGGCGGCGGAAATCAACGGCAGCACCCTGCCCGGCGTCAGTTCCGGCGAGGCCATCGGCATCATGGATAAACTGCTGCACGCAGAACTGCCACAGGGCTTCGATTTTGAATGGACTGAATTGAGCCTGCAACAAGTCTTGGCGGGTAATGTCGCCCTGCTGGTGTTTCCGCTAAGCGTGATCTTCGTATTTTTGGCCTTGGCAGCCCAATATGAAAGCTGGTCGTTGCCGTTTGCGGTCATCCTGATCGTGCCCATGTGCATCCTGTCGGCCTTGGCTGGCGTGTGGTTGCGCGATATGGACAATAATATCTTCACCCAAGTCGGCTTCATCGTGCTGGTGGGGCTGGCCAGTAAGAATGCCATCCTCATTGTGGAATTTGCCAAACGCCGCCAAGAAGCCGGGCTTAACCGCTTTGACGCCGTTATAGAAGCCTCAAGAATCCGGCTACGCCCCATTTTGATGACCTCGTTCGCCTTCATTATGGGCGTGTTTCCGCTGATGGTCGCCCAAGGCGCGGGGGCGGAATCACGGCGCTTATTGGGGACGACGATGTTCAGCGGCATGTTGGGCGTGACCCTGTTCGGCCTGCTGCTAACGCCGGTATTTTTCGTGATCGTGCAAGGCTTGGGCAAACACAAATCTGCTGCCGGTACCGATTTATGACGCCCCCAAAACGTAAGCGGCTTGCTGCCCCGGCTCTCCTTGCTGCCGCCCTTAGCGCCTGTGCGGTAGGCCCTGACTATGTGCCGCCGACTACAAATACCGACCTGAATTTTGCCAACGCCAGCCAACCTGAATTCTCTGCACAGGGCGTTGACGTAGCCTGGTGGAAACTGTTTAAAGACCCCGGCCTAACTGAGCTGGTCGAACAAACCGTCAGCAACAACCGCAGCCTTCAGGCCGCCCGCGCCAACCTTCGCGAGGCACGGGCTTTATATCTGGATGCCGGTTTGAATTTGGCGCCGACAGTGACCGCACACGGCAACTTTACCGACCAAAAACGCAGCGCGGCGGCGTTAAACAACCTGTCGTTCGCACCACGCGAACTGAGAATCTACAGCGCCGGTTTCGATGCGTTTTGGGAATTGGATTTGTTTGGCCGGGTACGCCGGAACGTCGAAGCGAGCGGCGATGAAACCGACGCGCAGGAAGCCAGTTTGCGCGACCTTAATGTCAGCCTAATCGCCGAAGTGGCGAGGAATTATTTTGAATTGCGCGGCCTGCAAAACCAACTGGCGGTGGCAAAAAAGAACACAGAAAACCAGCTTCAGACGTTGGAAATAACCCAAGTCAGGCTGGACAACGGACGCGGCACCGAACTCGACCTGGCAAGGGCCAGCGCGCAACTGGACGCCACCCGGGCGACCATGCCACTGTTAGACAGCGCCATCCATCAAGCCATGCACCGCCTCAGTGTACTGACCGGACAACTGCCGGATGCACTGACAGAAAAACTGTCCAAACCCGCGCCATTGCCCATCATGAGCCAACCTATCCACATCGGCGCACCGGCAGAATTGCTGCGCCGCCGCCCCGACATCCGCATTGCCGAGCGCACACTGGCAGCGGCGACTGCGCGTATCGGCGTCGCCACCGCCGACCTGTTCCCACGGGTCACCTTCGTCGGCACCGTCTCGCTGGAAGCCAGCTCTTTTTCGGTCATCGGTGCGGCGCGTTCGGACGCCTATTCTTTGGGGCCCAAAATCAGCTGGGCAGCCTTGGATTTGGGTCGTGTTTATGCGCGCATTAAAGCCGCCGATGCCCGTGCCGAAGCCAATCTGGCCGAATACGAACAAACCGTGCTGAACGCATTGGAAGAAACCGAAAACGCCCTGGTCAATTACAACCGCGAGCGCAACCGGCGCGAATTGCTCAGCGCAGCGGCACAAGCCAGCCAAAGGGCGCATGAATTGGCGCACCTGCGCTTTCAAGAAGGCGTCAGCGATTTTCTGACCGTACTGGATGCCGAACTGCGTCTATTACAAGACCAAACCCAGTTAGCGCAAAGCGAAACCGCCACCGCAACCGCACTGGCGGCGCTATACAAATCATTAGGTGGAGGCTGGGAGCAGTAACCGATAAACAGACAGTTCCCCGCCAGCCGTTATGTACGCTAACGTACCGAATTTACTAGACAACACGCGTAATCTTCAGGCTTCTCATTAGCAACATAAAGGACACCATGATGAAGTATTTGAAAATATCGGCTGTATTACTGGCAATCCTCGCAATCAATGCTTGCACCTTTCCTGCTGGGCCTCCAGGACAACAAGGCGCAACCGGATTCACCGGTGCAACTGGCGGTACTGGTGCAACAGGCGGCACCGGCGCTACTGGAAACACAGGGGCAACGGGAGATACAGGCGCCGAAGGCGGTACGGGTGCAACAGGGGATACCGGCGCAACTGGCGGCGCGGGCGCTACAGGTAACACCGGCGCAAAAGGCAACACCGGCGCAAGCGGAAAATCGACGGGCGGCACCGTTATTGTCGTACCATCGCCTTAATGGTTTAAACCGTGATATTGCTAGCCTGTAACGCCGCCAATACTGCCGACTTAAGCACAGCGGCCCTTGGCGAAGCGGAACCCGCAGGTTACAAATCGACGCCCTTTTAGAACGGATTAAAGCACGTATTGAACCCCAGAGAAGGTCAAAAACCGGAGTTCAAAACCTGCCTTATATCTGATGCAGTTAAACAGCCTACAGATCAAACGGCTGCACATCACCCGGTTTGCGCAGCATCTTATTGACCTCATCAAGATGCAGCTCTTCCCCGACGATCATCTCCCGCGCATATTCTTCCAGCAGCACCGAAACGCCTTCCGACGCTTTCAGCAATTCAACATAAGCCGCTACCGCCGTTTTCTCATGCTCCAGACTTTCCCTCAAAATATCGCCAATATCATGCTTGGCCGTTTCCAACAAAGGCCCAATCTTAAGCGAAGGATGCCCGCCCAATAAGGTCACCAGTTCGCCCGCCTTATGCGCATGCATCAAACTCTCGCTGGCATTATCCTTGAGCCAGGACACAATAGGAATGCGGTTATAGCCGTAAACCATCAGCGAGTAATGCGTATAACGGACAACGCCCGCCAGCTCAAGCTCCATAATCTTGTTAAGGATTTCCACAGCCCGTTGTTTTTCTTGATCGTTCATCGTGATTCTCCGGTTGATTAAAAAAATAAGCCCGTTCGGCACAACGCACACAAACGAACCATAACCTACTTTATATCAGCTAACACGTAAAAAATACAACGCGCCAATCCTGCTTTATTTTTACCGAAGTATCCGCTTGAAAGCCCAAATCAATAGGCAATAAAAAGCCCCCTTAAGTTTTAACTTTGCGAGGGCTTTGGTCGCTTGAAAGCGGTGCCTACGGAAAACAATTCCATTGGTATGAAAAGCAAACAATAGGCTATAGTTGGTTACACTATGGTTAATAGGGTATAGACAAGGACTCAAATGGGCAAGAAAATTTTAGGGCTGGATTTAGGCAGCAATTCAATTGGCTGGGCGTTGCTGGAAGAAAACAATGGCAGGCCGGGTCGAATCGTAAACATCGGCAGCCGAATCTTCACCAAAGCCGTCGAAGAAAAAACACCCACACCAAAAAATGTCAAACGACGGAATGCAAGGCTTTCAAGGCGAATTACCCAACGGCGGGCAAGGCGCAAATTACGGATGCTCAATTATCTGATTCAGCTAAAGCTCTTGCCGCAAGAACTCACCGCTAACCCAAACCCGGAAATTGTACTCAACGAACTCGGTAATCCTTACCCATTACGCGCCAAAGCCCTTGATGAACCACTGACTGCGTTTGAGCTAGGCCGCATATTATTGCATCTAGTCCAACGGCGCGGTTTTTTAAGCAACAGGAAAACCTTGCTAGGCGATATGGCAGACGACCCTGATGTGTTAGATATTTTAGCCGAACTTGAAGGCGAGGATGACAACAGCACAGAACGCGCCAAAGAAGAAACGGCCTTTAAAGCGGACATTAGCAAACTAAAAAAGACTATCGCAGAACTGGATTTTCGCACACTGGGCGAATATCTCGCTTCATTAGACCCGCATGACTGCAAGCGCAACCGTTCCAGAGATGGCGGCCATTTGCGCACAGACCGCCAAATGTACCGCGACGAACTGGATTTAATTTGGGAACAGCAAAAACAACACCATGCCGTTTTAACTGACGGGGTAAAAGGGCAAATCGAAGCGATTATTTTTAAACAAAGGCCGTTAAAATTAAACGCCGGGCGTATTGGCAAATGCTCTTTAGAGCCCACCCGAAAACGCGCCAAAATGGCCCGACTGGAAAGCCAAAAATTCCGCTATCTTCAGGACATTAACAACCTGCAATATTTCGACGTCTATACAGAAAAATCAGTGCCGCTTGATGACCCTGCCAAACAAAAGCTGGTGCGGCTGTTTGAAACAACCGCCACTGTCAGTTTTGCTGGCATAAGAAAAGTCTTGGGCTTTGACAAAACCATAGAATTCAACCTGGAGAACGGCAATAAAAAACTAAAAGGCAACACTACCGCCTGTGAAATCCGCAGGCTATTGCCTGATTGGGATGCCTTTGATGACGCCAAACAACACGCCTTAGTTGAAGACCTGCTCACCATCACTAAAAAATCGGTGCTAAAAAACAGGCTGGTCAATTACTGGGACTTTGCCCCCACTACAGCGGCAAAACTTTGCTTACTGGAATTTGAGCCGGGGCATGGCAACCACTCCATAAAAGCCATCAGTAAAATGCTGCCTTTTTTGCAACAAGGCCAGATTTATTCGGATGCACGGGTTAGCGCAGGTTATGGCTATGACGTCGAAAAAATCATTGCCACCGACACATTAGGCGCACCGCCGGAAATCGCCAACCCCATCGTACAAAAAGCCCTGCACGAATTGCGGCGGCTCATTAACGCCATCATCGCCGAATACGGCAAACCCGATGCCATTCGGGTGGAAATGGCGCGTGACTTGGAAATGAATACCAAGCGTTACCAAGAATTTATCAAACAGCAAAGCAAAAACACCAAGGCCAACGATGAAGCCACCGGCAAATATCAAGAAATGGGGCAAAAAAATCCGCACCTTGCCCTGTCAAAATACCCCAGCAAAACCGACAAATTGAAATACCGTTTATGGCAAGAGCAAAAAAATTGCTGTGCCTACAGCGGCAAACAAATCAGCCTGTCCGAGCTGTTTGGCGCCACTATCGAAATAGACCATATCCTGCCTTACAGCGAATCGCTTGATGATTCCTACATGAACAAAGTGGTGTGTTACGCCAGTGAAAACCGCTTTAAAGGCCAAAAAACCCCAGTTGATGCGTTTGGCGGCAACGAGGAAAAATGGAACCAGATTACCGGCGCCATCAGCCGCTGGGACAGATCGCTTAAATCCAAAAAAGCCCGCTTTTTTACCACCGCCGCCGAACTGCAAAAACGGGATTTTATCAGCACCCAGCTTAACGACACCCGCTACATCAGCCGCATTGCGCAAACCTATCTGGCTGAACTCGGCGCGGATATTTCCGTCAGCAAAGGCATTACCACCGCTTGGCTCAGGCACCAATGGGGCTTGAACAGCTTAATTGGCGAGACCGATAAAAAAGAGCGCACCGATCATCGCCATCATGCCATCGATGCCGTGGTCATCGCCTGCGTCGATAGGCGTTTGTACCAAACCTTAATAAAGACTGCCAAAGAGCTTGAGCGAGGGCAGTCGGGGCTTGATATGAAAGACATTTATATCGACCCGCCTTGGCAACATTTGCGTGATGATTTGGAGCAATCGCTCGATAACGTGATTATTGCCCACACGCCGCAACGCAAATTGACCGGCGAATTGCACGAAACAACCGGCGCGGGGTTTATTGAAGGCATAGGCAATGTTAACCGCAAAAATCTGGACGGCAGCTTTACCCAAGTCAAAAAGATTATTGACCCCGTTGTTAAAGAACACGTTGAACTGCATTTGGCAAACTATAACAACAACCCAAAGGCTGCCTTTGCCGAAGGCGTAACCGTTTACCATAAAGACGGCAAAACCCCGATAAAACGGGTGCGTATTTTGCAGTCTGTCACCACCTTGGAGAAACTCGAAAAAACCAAATTTGGCGTAAAAGACAAGCACGGCAAGGTTTTCAAATGGCTGGCTTTTGGCAATATGCACCATGTCGAAATTATTAAAAACAAGGAAACCGGCAAATATTCAGGCCAGTTTGTCACCACTATGGAAGCGTCGCATCGCGCCAAAGGCATAAAAATGCAGCGTCAGCCGATTATTAAAACCGATCACGGTGCAGACCATGAATTCATTATGGCGCTGCATATTAACGATTTGGTCAGTATTGAGAAAAATGGGCAGAGATCGTTTTATCGTGTGCAGAAATTGAAAGGCGGAGATAACAGAATGATGTTTCGCCTACATACAACAACAGTGCTGGACAATAAAAACGAGGAGCTTCGTCTGACTGTTAATGACAGCCTATTTAACACTTGGCAATTGCAAAAACACTCGATAAACGCCATCGGGAAACTGTCCCATGATTAAGCGCACCGTAGACATCAGCGAACCGGCTTATCTGCACCTTAAACATCAGCAATTATTGATTGATAAAAAGGGCGACACCATTGCCCAAATGCCCATTGAAGATTTAGGCGTCGTTATCTTGCAAAACCCGGCCATTGTTATCACGCAAGCGGTCATCGTCGCCTGCCAAAAAAATAACGTGGTGCTGGTGTTCTGTGACGAACGGCATTTGCCTTATTCGGTTTTATTGCCAATTAGCGAAGGCAACAACCTGCACAATAAAGTGTTGCAGCAGCAAATTGACTTAAAACTGCCGACCAAAAAACGGTTATGGCAGCAAATCGTCAAGCGCAAAATTACCGAACAAGCCGACACCCTGAAAAAACTGGACAAAAATCATAAGCCATTGGAACGGCTGGCTGAACGTGTTAAAGCAGGCGACCCGGACAATTTGGAGGCACAAGCCGCCCAAGCCTATTGGAAACTGCTTTTTGGCGATGGCTTTAGGCGCGATACCGACTTGGACGGCGTCAACAGCCTGTTAAATTACGGCTATTCGATTATGCGGGCCATGGTCGCCCGCGCCATTGTCGGCAGCGGCTTGCACCCCACTATCGGCCTGCATCACCACAATCAATATAACGGCCTGTGTCTGGCCGATGATTTGATGGAGCCATTTCGGCCTTGGGTGGATTTGAAAGTCTATCAAATGGCAGAAAGCAAGCCAGAGCTTCAGGTGGATAAAGAATCCAAAATCCCCCTGCTTAACTTATTGTCGGAAACGGTATTATGGGAACAGCAAAACATGCCGTTAATGGTTGCCTGCCATTATCTGACGGCCAATCTTAAACGCGCTTATGAAAACAGTGCCATCAGGCTGGACTACCCAACGATTTTAAGCCAGCGGCAGCCATGAGCTTTGGCGGACTGAATTCAGTGTGGGTGATTGTCATGTTTGATCTGCCAACGGACACAGCAGAAGCCAGAAAACAATACACCATTTTCAGGAAACACCTGCTGAATGATGGCTTTTGTATGATGCAGTATTCGGTTTATATGCGCCACAGCGCCAGCGATGAAAACGCGCAAGTCCATGCAAAGCGGATAAAATCACGCCTGCCGCCGGATGGGGAAGTACGGATTATTAAAATAACCGATAAACAATTTGGCAAGATTGAGGTTTTTTATGGCAAAAAACACAAGAAGATTGAACAAGCACCAGAGCAGCTGTCACTTTTTTAACCACCAAAGTGACAGCTTTTCTATTACAAAACAAGCTATTGGAATAAGGCTAGTGTAACCAACTATAGCCTACCCGCAAATCACAACTGCAGGGTGTGCAGGGGTCTGTCCTTACGTAGTGTAACCAACTATAGCCTACCCGCAAATCACAACATTGACAGGCTTTTAGCGCCCAATGACTTAAGTGTAACCAACTATAGCCTACCCGCAAATCACAACATATGGCCGAAGATATGCTGTCATCGTGGAGTGTAACCAACTATAGCCTACCCGCAAATCACAACAGCCAGGCCAGATGATGAAAAATATCTCGCAGTGTAACCAACTATAGCCTACCCGCAAATCACAACCGCGGTGCGCGCGGCGATCTCGGCATCGGCAGTGTAACCAACTATAGCCTACCCGCAAATCACAACACGCGACAAGAAAACCGAAAATGAATCAAAAGTGTAACCAACTATAGCCTACCCGCAAATCACAACCCTTACGTTGCAACGTAGGCGAGATTTGAAGTGTAACCAACTATAGCCTACCCGCAAATCACAACCCAATCAGGCAGGGCGACACTGACAAACTGAGTGTAACCAACTATAGCCTACCCGCAAATCACAACTTCGTCCGACGGCACCATTGGCCTGCCTTTAGTGTAACCAACTATAGCCTACCCGCAAATCACAACTAATGTTGTTGTCTTGCCAGAGGCTTTGGAAGTGTAACCAACTATAGCCTACCCGCAAATCACAACGCGTTATGAGCAATATGCTAATGCGCCTAAAGTGTAACCAACTATAGCCTACCCGCAAATCACAACCGCTTGAGTGCAACCATTGCCGAAGCCGCTATTTGGCTGAGGAGCTTGATGATCTGTGCGAAAGATCAGAAAGTATCCTCAAAGGTGATTTCCGAGCAAGAATGCCCCCTGATGATTTTGGGCGGCAGAAAAATAGAGGCCTCGAAAGCCACGAACAGTTCGCACCTTTCGTGAACAATTACACTTTCTACCCTAAACATCCCGCCCACCGCCAATTAAGTAATCAACGGCTGGCATGTTCACTGAGCCAATAACTCTCCGACTGCATATCGATCAACCTCGACACTGTACGTTCAAATTCAAACGAGCCTTCGCCAGCGGTGTACAGTTCTTGGGCCGGGACTTCGGCGCTGCAAATCAGCTTGACCTTATGCTCATATAAGGCATCAATCAGCGTGACGAAACGCTTGGCTTCATTGCATTTTTCCACCGTCAGCTTGGGAATGCCCGCCAAAATCACAATGTCGAAACAGCGGCCTATTTCCAGATAATCGGCAGGGCCTAAAGCCTGCATACAGAGTTCGTCAAAAGATGTCAGCGCAACATTGCCATGCACTGCAGACAATACGACTTTCCTGCCCAACACGTCTAAAACGCCCGGTTTTAGCGGGGCAAAATGGGTCAATTCATTATAACTTTGGCGCACGAATGCCGCCGCCTGCCCATCCAACGGATAATGATAAGTGGTCTTCAAGGCGCGTAAATGGCTGAGCCGGTAATCTTGCTTGGCAAGCAACTCGATGACCCGCGCTTTACGCTGCAACAGCCCGACAAAAGGCAAAAACAAATCCCGTTGCAAGCCGTCGTGATAAAGCTCACTAGGATGGCAATTAGAGGTGATGACGACAACAATGCCCAGTTCAAACAGGCGGTTAAACAGCCGCACCAAAATCATCGCGTCGGCAATGTCGGAGACGTGGAACTCGTCGAAACACAGCAACAGTTCCGATGCCCTGATATGTTCGGCCAAGGCGGCAATGGCGTCGCTGTTATTTTGCCGACGCCATTGATGGATGAAGGCGTGGACATCCTGCATAAACGCATGAAAATGCACCCGTTTTTTTTCGCGGATGGGGCAGGCATCAAAAAACAAATCCATCAGCATCGATTTGCCCCGGCCTACATTGCCGTAAAGGTACAGGCTTTGATAATCGGCCGGTTTGGCCAAAAACAGTTTATGCAAAACGGATTTTTGTTCGTATTCAACAGTCCTGCCCAGATTGTCAAGCAAGGTTTGCAGATGCTGTATAGCCGCAATTTGCGCCGGTTCGTAGTGGATATGGCCGTGCGCGACCAGATCGTTGTATTGCTGTTCCAGCAAACCGGGTTCGTCTGGGGACGGTTTTTTGAAGGTTTGTTGACGCTGTTTTTTTTGCATGATGGCTTTCAGTTAAGGCGATTTCCTACGAAGGCTATATTTTAAGTGCGATTAAACTTTCTGTTTCAAAACATTGCACAATAAACCTTCCAGGTTTTAAAAAACTGGAAGGCTGCAAAACGCGCCCACGTTATTTCGTACCGGCTCCTAAGGAATGTGTACGGAATAACTTGGGCAAGTTGCTAATAGCCGGAGTGCAAGCTTTGCTTGCGCTTGCAGGCGAAGCCTGCACTCCTGCTGTAAATATAGGACGCGAATTGTTCAAATTATTTCATGCTCATTCCTAAGCTGCTCCGTAAATGGTATCCAAATCCCCATTAGTGCCTGCTTGGCGCATCTTGATTAGTTGGCAAACTATTTTTTCTAATGTATATTTCAAATTGTTATTTCAAATAGTCATTAGAATTTTGCCATGCCCCATAACAATCTGGCGCCGTTAAAAACCCGCCAACGCCTGCTTGTCACCGCTAGCCGTGTTTTTGCCGAAAAAGGTTATCAGGATGCCACCATCGCGGAAATCTGCGAACAGGCCAAAACCAATATCGCCTCGGTCAATTATCATTTTGGTGACAAGGAAAGTCTGTACCTCGAAGCCTGGCGCCATGCTTTTCAGGAGGACTTGCGCAACCATCCTTCTGACGGCGGCATTGATGCCGACGCCTCCGCCGAAGTGCGCCTGGCGGGCCGTATCCATTCGCTGATTACCCGCATTAGCGATCCCAATTCCAGTTTTTTTGCCATTGTTCATAAAGAAATGGCGCATCAAACCAGCCTGCTGGAAAAAATTATGGCGCAGGAAATCAATCCCGAACGCCAAGCGTTGATTGCGATTATCAAGGAATTGCTCGGCGACAAGGCAACCGACAAACAAATCCAGTTTTGCCATGCCAGCATCATCGGCCAATGTTTTCATCTGCTGAAAGTTAAAAACATGAAACTCAGCAGCGAAACCCGCCGCTATGTGATGGACTTGAACGACGCTAAAGCCTTTGCCGAACACATCGTGCAATTTTCACTGGCCGGGATTGCCGCCATTAAACACGACAACCTGAAGCTATGAAAATCACGGCAAAACCAGCCGTCTTACTGTGGCTGGCGCTGATGACCGGTTGTTCGGTGCCGATTAAAGAGGTTGCCGCGCCGGTGATGTTGGCGGAAAAGTTTTCCGTCAGCGGCCAGGCAACACTGCAAAATCAGTGGTGGCTGAGCTTTAATGATGCCGCGCTGAACCGTTTAATCGGGCAGGCGCTGGATGAAAACTTCACCCTGCGGGCGGCCTTTAACCGGCTGCAACAGGCGCAGGCGCTTGCCCAAAAAAGCGGCGCCGAATTGATCCCCGCGATCAATAACACGGTCAACACAGCACAAAGAAGTTCCGATACCGCCGCCACGCTAAACAGTTTTGCCTTAGGTTTTGCCGCCAGTTACGAAGTGGATTTATGGGGGCGTATCCGCGCCACTATCCAGGCCGCCGAACTCGATACCCAAGCCGCCGCAGAAGACATTGCCAGTGCCGCCATTTCGGTGTCGGCGGAAATCGCCAGCACTTGGTACAAGCTGATTGAACAGCGGCAACAAGTGAAACTGCTCGACAGCCAGATTGGCATTAACCGCGACAACGTGACCATGGTCACCACCCGCTTTAGGCTCGGACAGGCGACCGCCGCCGATGTGTTCCAGCAACGGCAGTTGTTGGAATCGGCCCTTGGCAACCGGCTCAGTGTCATCGCCAATATCAAGGTACTGGAAAACCAACTGGCCATTTTGCTCGGCAAAGCGCCCGGCACGGTTGCCATACCGGCGCAGGACAGCTTCCCCGCGTTGCCGCCTATCCCCGAAACCGGTTTAAGCGCCGATTTGATGCAACGCCGACCGGACTTGCGCAAAGCCTATTTCCGCATCCAGGCCGCCAACCAACGCGTGGCCTCGGCCATTGCCGACCGTTTCCCCAAACTCAGTCTGGCTGTCGGCGTCGACACCAACGCGCCGGATTTGCAATCCCTGTTTAACAACTGGATGGCGACCCTTGCCGGTAATCTGGTGACGCCACTGCTTGATGGCGGCCGCCGTGTCGCCGAAGTGGAGCGCAGCCGCGCCGTTTCTGCGGAAGCGGTGAACCATTACGGGGCGGCCTTGGTCAATGCGGTTAAGGAAGTTGAAAACGCGTTGATTCAGGAACACCAACAATACCTGCTGGTGCTTAACCTCGACCAGCAAGTGCAGCTGTCCCAGCAGGCCAACGCCCAAATCCGTTTGCGCTATAGTTACGGCGCGATGGATTTTTTGCGCGTCCTGTCGGCCACGCTCAGCCAGCAAAGCCTTGAACGCAACCGCTTGTTGGCGCAACAACAGCTGATCGACTACCGCATCAGCCTTTACCGTGCGCTGGCCAGCGGCAGGCACTGAACCTTGAACTTTTACTCTCCGATGCCTTCAGCATGATTAAAAAACTGCTAAAACTGTTGCCTGCGCTGCTGATTATTATTGCGGTCAGTGGCCTGTCCTATTATTGGCTGACCAACAAACCGCGTGCAGCCCGCGTCCCGCCTAAAGAGACTGCGCCGCTGGTCGAAGTGGTCAAGCCGGTCGCCATTAAGCATCAGGTCGCCATTTTTGCCATGGGCACGGTGATTGCCTCGCAAAGCGTCAATTTGACCCCGCGCATCAGCGGCATGGTGGTCAACATCAGCCCGCATTTTATTGAAGGCGGCATGTTGAAAAAAGGCGAGGAACTGGTGGAACTCGACCCTACCGACTATGTTTTGGCGATCAAACGTAGCGAAAACGAAGTGGCCAAAGCGAAATTCAACCTAAAACTGGAACAGGGCCAACAGGCTATCGTCAGGCGGGAATTCCAATTATTGGGCGCAGAACTCAATGAACAAGAACAGGAACTGGTGCTGCGCAAGCCGCATCTGGCTGCCGCCAAAGCGGCATTGACGGCCGCCGAAGCGGCGCTAAAACAAGCCCATCTGGATTTGGAACGTACCCGCCCGGTGGCGCCGTTTAATGCCATTATCACTACGCGCAACGCCAACCTTGGCGCTTGGATGTCGGCGTTTTCAACCGGTACGCCGCTGGCAAAGTTAGTCGGCACCGACAGTTTCTGGATCAATGCCTCCATCCCGGTGGACAAATTACGCTGGTTTAAAATCCCCGGCATCAACAGTGAAACCGGCTCGCCGGTGAAAATAACCTACGAAACCGCCTGGGGCAAGGGTGTGTTCAGGGTCGGCGTCATTAAACGCCTGCAAGCGGAAATTGAGCCGGAAGGCCGGATGGCGAAAGTCATTATTGAAGTGGACGACCCGCTCAGCCAAAAACCGGCCAACAAACAAGTGCCGCCGTTGATGCTTGGGACTTATGTGCGTGCCGAAATCGAGGGCAACAGCCTTGACGATGTCATTGAGCTGCCGGAAACCGTTATCCATGACGGGCAAAAAATCTGGCTGATGAGCGCACAGCAGACGCTAGATATTCGCGAGGTTGAACCGCTGTGGTCGGAGCAAGGCCGTATCTATCTGAGCCTTAACCAGCTGCCCGATAATGCCGCCGTGATTATCAGCGATTTGCCAGCGCCGGTGCAGGGCATGAGCGTTAAAATTCAAGCAGCGCACTAATCAAAACCAGTATCGTGGGCGTCGCTCCCACAATCACCTTTTTACCTTTAATCTTTTAAGCCATGCACTCTACAGAAAACGACGAAGCTAAAGGCGCCATAAGCTGGATGGCACAACACGGCGTCGCGGCCAATTTGTTGATGGCAGCCTGCATTTTGGGCGGTCTTCTGATGATGCTGTCGATTAAACAGGAAGTTTTTCCCGATTTTGAAATCGACACCATCACCGTCAGCGTGGCCTACCCCGGCGCCAGTCCCGAAGAAGTGGAAAACGGCATTTTGCTGGTCATTGAAGACGCCATTAGCGGGCTGGACGGCATTGATGAAGTGAAAGCCACGGCCAGCGAAGGCTCTGGCCTGGTCGTCATTGACGTCGCCAGCGACGCCAATATACAACAACTGGCGCAGGATGTTCAGCAGGAGGTCAATCGCATCACCACCTTCCCGACCGACATTGAAGAGCCCAAAATAAAAATCCTGTCGAGAAGCTCGCAAGTGGTATCGGTGGTGCTGCACGGCGCGGCCGAAGAGCGGGTTTTGCATGAATTGGCCGAACAATTCCGCGACCAGCTATTGCAAGACCCCAACATTAGCCGCATCGAACTGGCGGGCATCAGGCCGTTGGAAATCAGCATTGAAGTGCCCCAGGAAAACTTGCGCCGTTACAAGTTGTCGTTGGCGGAAATCGCCCAGCGCATTCAAAATTCCAGCATTGATTTGCCCGGCGGCAGTGTCAAAACCAGCGTCGGTGAAATACTGATCCGCATGAAAGAGCGTAAGGATTACGGGCGCCAATTCGCGCAAATACCGGTTATTACTGCCGCCAACGGCAGTGTGGTGCTACTGGGCGAGATAGCGACCATTAATGACAGCTATAAAGAAACCGACTATTCCGCCAGCTACAACGGCCAACCGGCGGTGATGATACAGGTGTTACGCGTCGGCCAACAAACACCGGTGCAGATTTCCGATGCCGTTAAACGGAATTTGACCCTCGTAAACGCATCGCTGCCGCAAGGCATGAGCGCCGAAATACGTTATGACTCATCGGTTCAATACGGGCAGCGCATCGATCTGCTGATGCGCAACAGCGCAATGGGGCTGGTCTTGGTGTTTCTCGTGCTGGCCTTGTTCCTGGAATTGCGCCTGGCCTTTTGGGTAATGATGGGCATACCCATTGCCTTTCTCGGCTCGTTTTTGCTGCTGCCCCTGCTGGGCGTGTCGTTGAACATGGTGTCCCTGTTTGCCTTCATTATTGCGCTGGGCATTGTCGTCGATGACGCCATTGTGGTCGGCGAACACGTCTACCACTTCCGCCAACAAGGCATGGCGCCGCTGCAGGCGGCCATCAAAGGCGCACGGGAAATGGCCGCCCCGGTTACGTTCAGCATACTGAGCAACATTGCCGCGTTTATCCCGCTGTTTTTTATTCCGGGGGAAATCGGCAAAATATTTTTTATGATTCCGGTGGTAATCATCACTGTCTTCTCTTTTTCGCTGATAGAAAGCGTTTTCATACTGCCCAACCATTTAGGCCACTTGAACCCGGTCGATAGAACAGGCGCGCAGCAATGGATACACCATCATCAACAGCGTTTTAGCCATGCCTTCAAACATTGGGTGGAATTCCGTTATGGCGGCTTTCTTGACCAAGCCTTACAGCACCGTTATTTGACCATTGTTATCGCCATTGCCTTGCTGGTCGGCACACTCGCCTACGCCTTAAGCGGGCGCATGGGCATGTCCGCCTTTCCGAAAACTGAATCGGATTACGCCAAAGTGACCGTCACCATGCCCTACGGCACACCGATTGCGAAAACGCAGGCGGTGGTGCAAAAAATCGTCGCCGATGCGCAAAAAACCACGGAAAAGATTAACGGCGGCGACCGGCTGATTTTGGGTATTTTTACAGAAACGGGTAGACGCGACAGCAACCAAGCGGAAATAAGGGCCTATCTGGCAGCGCCGGAAATACGCGAAAAAATCATCAGCACCGAGCAATTTAACCAGCTATGGCGCCAGCAAACCGGCGACATTCTAGGCATTAAATCAATCTTATTTGAATCCGACGCAGGTGGTCCCGGCAGCGGCGCCGCCATCACCATCGAACTAAACCATCCCAATCCGGCCATTCTGGCGCAGGCAAGCCGGGAACTGGCCGACGCCTTACGCGCCTACCCTATCGTTAAAGATGTTGACGACGGCTTTAGCCCCGGCAAACAGCAACTTGATTTTACCCTCCTGCCGGAAGGGAAAAGCCTGGGGCTGACCGCGCAAAATGTGGCACGGCAAGTGCGCAACGCCTTTTTCGGCGCCGAAGTGTTGCGCCAGCAACGTGGCCGTAACGAAATCAGGGTCATGGTCAGGCTGCCTGAAAACGAACGCATTTTGGAAAGCCATGTCGAAGATTTGCTGATTTGGACTAATCCGGGTTCGGCAGCGTTACAGACACGCGAAATACCGCTGCGCGAAGTCGTGGAAGTCAATCGCGGGCGCGCCTACATGGAAATCGACCGGCGCAATGGCCGCCGCAACATTCAAGTCACCGCCAACGTGACGCCAAAAAGCAAGGCCGGTGAAATCCTCAACGACCTAAAAATAACCGAACTGCCCCGGCTATTAGAGCAATACCCCGGATTGCAATACAGTTTTGAAGGGCAAGCCGCCGACATGGCGGAAAGCATGGGCAGCCTCAAACTCAGTTTCGTTTTTGCCATACTGGGCATTTATGTACTGCTGGCGCTGCCGTTTCAAAGCTATGTCATGCCCCTGATTGTCATTGCCAGCATCCCGTTCGGCATTATCGGCGCCGTTTTAGGGCATTTGCTGATGGGCTACGATTTAAGCATCATCAGCGTCCTGGGCATGGTGGCCTTGTCCGGCGTCGTCATCAACGATGCCCTGGTGTTAATCGACCACGCCACCAGCCTGCGCAAACAAGGCGCCGGAATGCCGGCGAAAATCATCAAATTGGCCGCCATCCAGCGTTTCAGGCCAATTATCCTGACCACCTTGACTACCTTCGGCGGCTTAATGCCGATGATACTGGAAACCTCAAGGCAAGCCCGGATGCTGATACCCATGGCAATTTCCATCGGCTTCGGCATCCTGTTCGCCACCCTGATTACCCTGGTCCTGATCCCGTCCTTATATCTCGCGGTTGATGACATCAACAGATACCTGCGCAAGAAAAAAACAGGCCGACAACTTTAGGTGGATTTCAGAGGCTGCAAAAAACTATTTTTCCCACGGATGGGCAGCCTTACGATAACCTGATGACTAAACGCGCATTAAATCGGTAAAATAGCCGTTTTTTTGACCATCCCCTTAAAACACCATGCGTACTACTCAATTCCCGCTCAATACCGTTAAAGAAACACCAGCCGATGCTGAAATAGCCAGCCATCAATTGATGATCCGCGCCGGGCTAATCCGCAAACTGGCCGCCGGCCTTTACACATGGTTGCCGTTAGGGCTACGGGTCATGCGCAAAGTCGAAAAAATCACCCGCGAGGAAATGGAAAAAACCGGTGCGCTGGAAGTGCTGATGCCCGGTTTGCAACCGGCGGAACTGTGGCAGGAAACCGGGCGCTGGGAACAGTACGGCCCCGAACTGGCGCGTTTAAAAGACCGGCATCAACGCGATTTTTGCCTAGGGCCGACGCACGAGGAAATTATTACCGACTTGGCGCGCAACGAAATCAAAAGCTACAAGCAACTGCCAGTCACCTATTACCAAATCCAGCCTAAATTCCGCGATGAAATCCGCCCCCGTTTCGGCGTGATGCGTTCACGCGAATTCATCATGAAAGACGCCTATTCCTTCCACCTGGATCACGAATCGTTGCAAGTCACCTACGAAGCGATGCACCAAGCCTACAGCAATATCTTTAATTATCTGGGCTTGAATTTTCGCGCTGTCGTTGCCGATTCAGGTTCTATCGGTGGCGCCATATCGCATGAGTTCCACGTTCTGGCCGATGCAGGCGAGGATGCCATTGCATTCTCGACCGGCAGCGACTATGCCGCCAATGTTGAAAAAGCCGAAGCGGTCATGCCCGTAGGTTCCCGTGCTGCGGCTGCCGAAGCAATGGCGTTGGTCGATACGCCTAACCAACACAGCATCGAAGACGTTTGCAGTTTTTTGAATATCCCCGCCACACAATGCCTGAAAACGTTAATCGTCAAAGGCGAAGACGATACGCTGGTGGCGCTGCTGTTAAGGGGCGACCATGAGCTTAACGAAATCAAGGCGACAAAAATCGACGGCATTTCAGCGCCGCTCGAATTCGCCAGCGACGAACAAATCCTCAGTGCTTGCAACTGCAAACCCGGTTCCATCGGCCCGATTGGCCTGACCATCAAAATCATTGCCGACCGCAGCGTGGCTTTAATGTCCGATTTCGTTTGCGGCGCCAACCAGGACGGCAAGCATTATCAAGGCGTCAACTGGGAACGGGATTTGACGGTTCCAGACCGCATTGAAGACATCCGCATGGTGGTCGAAGGCGACCCCAGCCCCGACGGCAAAGGCACCATCACGCTGGCCCGAGGCATTGAAGTCGGCCATATTTTCCAGTTGGGCACCAAATACAGCGAAGCGATGAAAGCCGGTGTCATCAATGAAGGCGGCAAAAACCAGATCATGACCATGGGCTGTTACGGCATCGGCATTTCCCGCGTGGTCGCCGCCGCCATTGAACAGAACCACGACGATAAGGGCATCATCTGGCCGATTAATCTTGCGCCGTTCCAGGTCGCGCTGTGCCCGATGAACATGCACAAATCGGAACGCCTGAAAGAAGCCTCGGAAAAGTTATACCAAGATTTGTTAGCGGCAGGCATCGATGTCTTGTTCGATGACCGGAAAGTCCGCGCCGGTTTTATGTTCTCCGACATGGAACTGATCGGCATCCCGCATTGCATCGTGGTCGGCGACCGGGGGCTTGATTCCGGCACGGTTGAATACAAAGCCAGAACGGCGGACGCCAACGAGGAAATCGCCTTTGCGGATATTATCGGTTTTCTAAAAGCCAAGCTGGGTTAACGAAGCTGTCCACGAAAAGCACGAAATTTTCGTGCCTTTCGGGGACGCTGTTTTTCTATAGCCCAAAATAAATATCTACGGGCTACCGATATAAGCAGACCTTCCAGGCCTTTAAATCCTGGAAGGTCTGGGCGTTGATGCCGCACACTATTCCCACGCTAGTTGAAGTTCAAAGCCAGCTTTGAACTCCGGCAGGGGCGGGGATGTCATTTTTTACGCGTTACCTAACCTTCCAACCAATCGATTTCGGCATCGGAAAAACCGGCGACTTTACGCAATTCACGGTTAAACGGGCCTTTCGGCTTACCGCCGACATAATACTGCCCGATTAACGCCCGGTATGTGGCTTCCACGGCCAAACCGCGTTGTCGGCACAGAGTGTCAAACCAGTAAGAACCCAACTGCACATGACCGACTTCATCGGTCAAAATGCGCGTCAAAATGGCCACGCTGACGTCATCGCCCAAGGCTTCGAATTTTTTAATCAACGCCGGTGTGACATCAAGCCCACGCGCTTCCATGCAACGCGGCACCATCGCCAAACGGCCCAGCAAATCATCGGCGGTGTCTTTGGCGTGATCCCACAAACCGCTGTGAGCGGGCAGGTCGCCGTAATCCAGCCGCATCGCCCGCAAATGCGCCCTGATTAAGGAAAAGTGCTGCGCTTCCTCATCGGCAACGCGCAACCAATCGCGATAAAATTGTTCGGGCATCCCGCGAAAACGGTACACCATATCCCAGGCCAAATAAATGGCGACAAACTCAACATGGGCAATGGCATGAAAAAAAGCGGCAACGCCATCGGGGGTGGTCAATTTCCGCCGTGGCATCTGACGCGGCGCCAACAGTTCCGGCCATTCGGGAAATGTCACCTGCCCTATCGGCAACACCGGCCAATCGGGGATAACCGCCCATTCGCCTGATTGGCAAGCCTGCCAGGCCTGATGCGTCAACGCCAGTTTTTCATCAATAGGGATCTGCCGAAAAAACGCCTCGGCACATTCAAATGTATTTTTCATTGGGGTGAAGTCATGATTAACCTGAATTTGGAAAAACCTGCCAGGTCTGTTCCCGTGTTACGTTGATAGCCTTTTAGCTAACGGGCAAAATTATTCCGCACTATTCTCACGATAGCTGGAGCCCAAAGCTGGCTTTGAACTCCGACAGGGTGCGGCGGGTGTTATTTTTTTTGTACGTTACCTTAGGAACGCGCACGAAACAACTTCCGCAATTTTTTATTGTTAAACCATGAAGAACATGAAGGATTTAACGCTTCACGTCCTTCATGCCCTTCACGGTAATTGCCTAAATTAATCAAAGGTAATTAAACAGCGACAAACCTTTGACTTTGGCGAAAGTCTGTTGCGCCGCTGACAAGGCGGTCGATTGCAAATGGAATTTGCTGATGGCCTCGGCATAATCGAGGTCTTGGGTTTCGGACAGTGTTATTTGGGTGTCGATGACAAATTTTTCATTTTGCAGCTCTTGGTTATCTAACGCATTTAGCCGTGCGCCGACACTCGTCCTGGTTTCCAAAAAACGGCCTAAGGTGGTGTCAAGATCGGCCAAAACCTCTTTCATGCCAGTGAAATCGTTGTTAAAAGGCCCGGCCAAGCCATCGGACAAGGCCTTTAAAGTGCCGAAAATACTGCGGTTGCCGCCTGCACTCGACGGTATGTTTTCAAACACATTAAGCCCCAAATCGCCATCAGCCACTTGCCGGGTGTCGCCGATTTGCAAAGACCGCTGCACTGTGCCGCCTTGATAGTCATATTCATCTGTCACCGTATTTTTGACAAACGGTGGTGTTGTTGATAACTCACCGGCAAAAATATATTCGCCATTGGCATTTTTGGTATTGGCGGTGCCCACCATCTGTTCCATCAACTGGTCGATTTCAAACTTGATGGCCAAGCGGTCATCGCTGTTTAAGGCGCCAGACATCGCCTGTATGGTCAGCTCTTGGGCGCGGAATACAATGCTGGTTGACGCATCTAAAGCCGACTCCTCAAAACCCAGACGCCCGCGCGCTGTGGAAATGTTGCTTTGATGCTGGTTTACTTTTGAAATGGTCCGTTCCAAATCTAATACCCTAGCGGCACCGGCCGGATCTTCGGCAGGCGTCGATATTTTAAGCCCCGAACTTATCTGCTCCTGTACTTTGGTCAAGCTGGCTTGCTTACGCATCATTGCGTTAACACTCAGTTGTTGCGACCATGCGGTTGATACTCTCATTGCTATTCTCCTATCTCACTGCGCTGATTAAGGTATCGAATAAGGATCTGGCCACGGAAATGGCTTGGGCAGAGGCTTGATACGCTTGTTGGAATTTTATTAAATTGGCGGCTTCTTCATCCAGATTGACACCGGCTAAACTTTCTCTCGTACCTTTGGCCTGATTGAGTAAAGTTTCCTGTGCGCTGGTGCGTAATTTAGAGGCTCGTGTCAAGGTGCCGACATCGGCAACCACTTCATTGTAAGCATCGTTAAATGAGGCTTTGCCGCCGACCATAATCAATTGATTGGCCAACTCGGCCAGCTGCAGGGCATTCCTATTGTCGCCGGGCGCGGGTGCGGCGGGCGTTCCGGTCGTCGCTGCCGCTATTTTTCTGGGATCGTCGATGTTAACGCCCATCTTTTCAGCCGCCGTGTAGGTCGGCCTGATTAAGAATTGGTCGCCTCCTAATGCCGCCCCCATATTCTGATCGACGGTTATGTCGATGCCCGGCAATCCAGACACAGAAGACAGCGTAAAAATATTTGTACCCACGCCAGTTTCGGTCGCCGTAAGATTGATCACCTGCTTATCCCGCATCCTCATTAACGTGTAGTCAGGCCCTACAAACTCCAAACGGTAATCGCTAAAATCAAGCTCCCCGGCCGCCGATGGCGTTTTAAATTCAACGGTAACGCTCGCATTGCCGCCGTTCAGAGGGCTTTCAACCACCGGTATGCCGCCGGCAAAGCTAAAAAAAGCCTCGCCTGCATCGCCGTTAAGATCAAAACCCTGTTCATGCAGGGCATTAACCTCCAGGGCTAAACCCACCGCAACCCGACCCAATTTTTGCTGCGCCGGTTCCAGCACTTCATCGCGAAAACGCAAGGAACCGACCAACGAACCACCGCTAAGCTGGCTTGTTATTTCCATGACGCCAGTCTTGGTTTCCAGGCCGATTTCCAGCCGGTTCAAATCGAATTTAGACTGCATCGTGGTAAAGGTTGATGTGCTGCCATCCTGTACCAAGGCTTGCCCGTTACCGATAAAAAGACTGGACATGCCGTTTTGCTGCGGCAACACGGTCACATTGACGATTTCGGATAACTTTGCGATCAGCGCGTCCTGCTGGTCGAGCAAGTCATTAGGCTGTTTGATGCCTTGTGCGTTGCCAAGGCTCTGGGAAATTTGCAAATTAAGGTCTGCGATTGCCGTCGCGTAAGAATTGATGTCCTTGACCATGCCGATGATGTCGTTATTGTTCTGCGTCCTTAGATTTTCAAAGCGGCCGCTCATGGTATTGAAACTTTGCGTCAAAATTTCGGCTTCGGACAACATAACCTGCCGCGCCGGCACCGACGAAGGGTCATCGGCCACTTCATTGATCGCATTAAAAAAGCGGTTCATCACCGGCGATATGCCGGTGCTGGGGTCGGCCATAATATTATCGACTTGCGCCGACATCCGATGGTAACGGTCGGCCTCACCAAACGCGGAAAGGCTCGAACTCAATTGCTTATTAACAAACTGGTCGTAACTGCGCGTGACATCGGTGACATTAACGCCCTGGCCGATATAGCCGCCCCGGGTCAGGATGGCAGGCATCGTCCTCTGCTCAACCCGTTGCCGGCTGTAACCTTCGGTATTGACGTTGGAAATATTGTGCTGCACCGTTTCTAACGAACGCTGGGCCGCCTTCAATCCTGTGAGAGATGTTAATAGTAAGTTGCTCATGGGTTTGTCCTGTGATAGAGGTTATAACTGCGGTTAGTTCATTGCCACGGTGACATCAGGCTCGAACCGGGCCATGGTTTGGCCCTGATAAATGCTCATGACCTTAGCGGCATATTTGGGATCGGTGGCATACCCTGCCCGCTGTAATTCATGCATATAGCGTTCCGCATTGCCTACTTTTTTTAAGGCGTCACCATAACGCGGATTACTTTTTATAAAATCGACATAATCCTTAAAGCTTTCTTCAAACGATCCGTAAGATCGAAAGCCTGAATTAACTTTTTTTGCTACACCCTGATCGAATTCCAGTGTCGCCAGCCGGACTTGTTCGCCACGCCAGGATTTGTCGGCTTTAATATTGAACAAATTAAAACTACTTTCGCCGCTGCCTTTTTTGATCAATGAACGTCCCCAACCGCTTTCCAGCGCAGCCTGCGCCAAAAGAACCTTGGGTTCTACGCCTAATTCCCGGGCTGCTTTTTCGGCATGAGGATGTAGGCGTCGAATAAACTCTTCTGCCGACGTTATCGGCTGTCCTTGATCAAGCTTTAATGAGCGCCGGGTTTCAGTCGGCCATGTGCGCTTAGTTGCTAATCTATTTTCAGTGTTAAACGCTAATGGAGCGATTTTGTCCGGCAGGTTGGTCGGCTGTGCCTTGACCCTGACGGCGGGATTACCGCGATACGACTGCCCGGAACTGCTCGGCGCCATGCCTATTGGTTTATTCAGGTAATCTTCAACACCTTGTTTATTGTTATTAGGGGCAGGCTTATCGTGGCTTAGTTGCTTGACGATTAAATCAGCCAAGCCGACGCCAGGGGAACCTGACAAATGCACCGCTAACTGCTGGTCGTACATATCGTTATAAAACTTGCTTTGTTCATTATCCATAGCACCATCAGCCAACTTTGCCGCACGCATACTTTTTAGCACGTTATTTAGAAAGATTGATTCAAACTGTTTGGCCGTTTCCTTCAACGCTTCCGGCGATTCTTTCCGGGCCTCGTTTTTTAGCTTGGCCAAGCCATTAAAATCGGTGTAAACATCGGCACCTTTTGTACTTAACATAACAACCTCCGTCCAAATAACCCGCCGCCCTGCCCAACCACTTCTTTAACCGGGTCTATTTGATTCAACAACATGACAACAATGAAGGTACGCGCCGCGCACCCTGCATGGGTTTTAAATGACAATTAACTCAGCATGCAAGGAGCCTGCTGATTTCAACGCTTCAAGAATAGCCACCAAGTCGCTGGGCGCTGCGCCCACCTTGTTCACGGCATTAACAATTTCATCCAGGGAAACGCCGGGGTTAAACACAAACATTCGGTTTTTCTCTTCTTCGACACTTATTTTCGAGTCCGGCGTCACCACCGCTTGGCCGCCTGCAAAGGCACCGGGCTGGCTGACTTGCGGGTCTTCGGTAATCGTCACGGTCAAACTGCCATGGGACACCGCCGCAGGCTGCACCCTGACTTTGCCGTTAATCACCACCGTGCCGGTACGCGAGTTGACAATAATACGGGCCGGCGCATCGTCAGGCGTGACGGTTATATTTTCCACAACAGAAGCGAAGGTCACTTTTTGGTTAGGATCCAACGGCGCATTCACTCTAACCGACGTCGCATCAAGGGCTTTGGCGGTATTTGCACCCAAGGCCGAGTTGATCGACGCCGCCATCTGATTGGCGGTGGTAAAATCCGAAGTATGTAAGTTAAAAACCAGCGTATCGCCATCAGCAAACGAGCTGTTCACCGTGCGTTCAACCGTTGCCCCGCCGGGAATGCGGCCGACATTGGGGTTATTGACGGTAATGCTGGAGCCATCCTGACCCGACGCACTCAAACCGCTGACCACCAAACTGCCTTGGGCAATGGCATAAACCTGGCCGTCGGCACCTTTTAAGGGGCTCATCAGCAAAGTGCCACCACGCAAACTTTTAGCGTCGCCCAACGAAGACACGGTGACGTCAATGGTTTGGCCCGGCTTGGCAAAGGCGGGCAATTCGGCCTGAATGGACACCGCCGCAATATTTTTGGCTTTAGGGTCAAGTCCAGGCGGCAACGTCAAACCTAAACGCGCCAACATACTGCGCAAACTTTGCCCGGTAAAGGCGGTTTTATCGCCGGATTTATCCAGACCGACAACCAAACCATAACCCACCAGCTGGTTGCTGCGGACGCCTTCGATGGAGGCTATATCTTTAATGCGTTCGGCATACACCAACCCACTGTGGGCCATGCCCAGTGTGAGCAGAAAAGCCAAATATTTGCCTAATATATTCATTACAAAATCCTTATTTTAAAGTGGGAACCACAGACTGTAGAGTATCCTCGATAGCCACCCCATCCTGGCGGTATCGGCCATAGCGCCCTCGCCGACATACATGATGGTGACATCGGCAACCTTATCCGATGAAATCATATTGGCGGCGTTAATGTCCACCGGCCTAACAATGCCCGACAGCCTGACGAATTCATCACCCTGATTTAAGGCAACGCGTTTTTCGCCGCGCACACTTAAATTGCCATTAGGTAACAATTCGACCACCGTCACAGAAATGCTGCCAGTTAAACTATTACCCTGATCGGATGTGCCCATCCCGGAAAAATTCTTTTTCGAGCCGACTTCGGTTTCAAGGTCGTTACCGGTCAGCACCGACGACGCGATGCCAAACAAGGTCGGTGCCGTCACCGACATTTCCATATCTTTTTTGGCCATCAGATTGTTTTTATTCTTTGCCTGGGTCTGCTCGTTGAACTGAATAGTCAGCACATCGCCAACCCGTCTTGCGGTATGGTCTTCAAACAGGCGGATATCATAACCGGCCTGATAAATGGAACCGCTGCTTTGCACCGGTGGCCTCAAATCGGCTGGAGCAACCGGCGCAAAAGCGGGATCCCTTTGCGGTATCGGGGCACAGCCGCCTAGCAATAAAAGTGCTACAGCGAGTGTACAAACGCTTAAGTATCGGCTATTGCCGGTCAATTCAGCTTCTTGAGTATTCATGTTATCCGCCTAACTTAGAGTTGTTGCGTCACATAGGACAGCATCTGGTCGGTGGTTGAAATCGCCTTGGAATTCATTTCATAAGCCCGTTGCGTTTCAATCATATTAACCAGTTCTTCAACGACATTAACATTAGAGGTTTCCAAGGCGCCTTGAACCACAGTACCAAACTCGGCCTGTCCGGGAACACCTATCAAGGGCGCGCCACTGGCTGCAGATTCCCGGTACAGATTTTCGCCAATCGCTTCCAATCCGACTGGATTGATAAAATTGGCGAGCTGAATTTGACCTAAAATGGCCGGTTGGGCGGCGCCCGGCTGCAACGCGGAGACAGTACCATCAGTCGCAATAGTAACGCTGAGTGCATCCTGCGGCACAATAATCGCCGGATCCAGCGTCATCCCGCTTGATGTCACTAACTGGCCTGTGGCATCTAATTTTAAAGAACCGTCACGGGTATAGTTAATATCGCCGTTAGGCGTCAATATTTGTAAAAAACCCCGACCATTTATGGCCACATCCAATGAATTTTCTGTCTGCTGTATATTGCCCTGCTTATGCAGTTTTTCGGTGCCAACCACCCTTACGCCGGTACCTAGCTGCAAGCCCGTTGGCAGCATCGTATTTTGCGTAGATTGCGCACCAACCTGACGGATATTCTGATACATCAGGTCTTCAAAATTAGCGCGTCCCTGTTTAAATCCTACGGTATTTACGTTAGCCAAGTTATTGGCAATAACCGCCATTTTTGTTTGCTGGGCATCCAGACCGGATTTAGCTACCCATAATGCACGTTCTGTCATGATAATCTCCTCAGTGTCAATTTATTGTCTTCAATAATATATAAAGCAGACTTCGTGCCATCTTGCATTAGAAACGCCGGACAAAAAAAAGCCGAGCTAAGCTCGGCTTTACGAGTTATTGATATTGGCTACCAACTTAAAACGGGACAAGTTGGTAGGCTTAACCGTTCGCCCTGAGCTTGTCGAAGGGTGGACGGTTAAGCCGATCATGGTTCGACAAGGCTCTCCTGAGCGCAGCCGAAGGGCTCACCACGAACGGCTTAACCTCAGGCTGTCCCGGCTTAAGTTGGTAGCCTTGATATTGCAAACGACGTGCTAACTCAGCTGCATTAGCTTAGTAGCGGCGGCTGAGTTTTGATCGACACTTTTCATCACCTTGGTTTGCAATTCAAAATTTCTCGCCAACTCAATCATATCGACCATGGCGTTAATCGCATTGACATTGCTGCCTTCTAACATACCCTGCGCCAGCCTGACATCGGCATTAGCCACCACCGGATTACCGTCCTTGGTATGCAACAAACCATCATTAGTTTTTTCCAGGTTTTCCGGCGCCTCCCGCACCAACTTAATGCGATCAACCTCGACCATAGTGGTCACATTACCGGCACCCAATGGCACAATGCTGATAGTACCGTCACTGCCAATGGTCATCTTTTCCGCCGGCGGAATAACAATCGGGCCGTCCTGCCCTAATACCTGCAATCCCGCGCCAGTCTGCAACAAACCTTCAGGCGTTACCCGCAGATCACCGGCGCGAGTGTAAGCCTCCCCGCCATCGGCCGCCTGAACAGCCAAATAGCCTTCGCCGCTAATCGCCACATCCAAATCGTTGCCGGTGGTCTGTATCGGGCCTTGGGAGAAATCGAGCCAGGGTTTTTCGTTCATCGCATAAACCCGGGTAGGATAACCGGCTCCGTACATCGGGCGACTGCTAAACTGTTCCAAATCCGATTTAAAGCCGGTGGTCTGGGAATTCGCCAAATTATTGGCATTTGCCGTTTGCGCCAATAACGTTTGCTTGGCGCCGTTCATGGCGATATATAAACTACGATCCATAACAGTCTCCTTTTTACCTTATTACTCTAAATTGAATTAAAAACACCTGATTAGCAAGATGCTTCAGCTAACACCGTCATACTGGCAGGGATGCCAGTATCCAGTGCCATGGATGGTGGGTTGGCACATGATTTAAGCTCGGATGCCAGCCATAGCTTCACATCCTTGTGTCTGGATACCGGCATCCCTGCCGGTATGACGACTTTCGAACAGACTTGTGTATAACGTGAGAACTCCAGCTTGGGAGCGAGAAATGCCTAGACTACGCCCTCAGGATAGTTTCTATCAGCGTCTTTTCAGTGGTGATAGTTTGCGAGTTGGCCTGATAAGTCTGCTGGGCAATAATCAGCCTAACCAGCTGGTCGGCTAAATCTACGTTGGAACCTTCCAACGCAGACGACTGAATGGCGCCGAAATTATTATCCCCGCCCGCGCCATAAATGGGTGCGCCTGAAGTAGCCGTGACCCCCCACGAGGTATCCCCTAATTTAGCCAAGGATTGATTACTTGGAAAGCGCGCCAATGCCACCTGCCCCAAGACCTTGGAGCCGCCATTACTGTAGCGGGCAAACACCGCTCCACTCTTATCCACATCAATACCCGTCAAATTACCGGCGGGTAAACCATCCTGTTTCAGGGCATTCACACTAAAAGGCGTGGCGAACTGGGTCGTGCCAAAAAAGTCGATATCGAATGCCATCGGGTCAACCGTTATTCCCGGATTAATCGCTGTTAAATCAATATCTCCAAAATCCACTTTAGTGACTCCAGCGGCTTGTCCAGCAACGGTATCTAGCGCTCCTGATGCAGTGAATGTTAATGATACAGCAGCGGGAGTAGCAGGCGGCGCCACAACAGTCGAAGGCGGCGCAACAGCGGGCGGTACAGCAGGCCCGCCTGAAGTGATACCAAAACCATCGATATACAAATAAGCATCCCATGTATTCGCGGCAGCTGTTTTTACATAATAGGTTGTTGCAATATGCGCGTTACCCTGCCCATCATAAGTCGTAACTGATGTGGTATTGTTATAAGACAAAGGATCGGTAGGGTCAAATACACCCACTGTCGGTATCGCCGCCGCCCCGTTAAGATTCAATTTCATATCGATATTTTCGGTCGACGTCGGTAAACCTTGTGAGGTATCAATGGTGAGCGGTCTAAGAACACCAACACTGAAGCCTTCCTCTTTGGTCAGGCCATTTGGCGCAAAGGCCAGTAAAAACCGGCCTTGATCATCCACCACGTTACCGGCACTGTCCAATTGAAAAGCACCATTGCGGGTATATGAACTGGGTATCGATGGGTCAACCGGATCGTTCGGGTTGTTTTTATCAGGCAGATTAACATTCGCTGGATCACCTAAAACAAAAAAACCGTTGCCGCTAATGGCAAGGTCAAGGGCGTTTTGTGTCGCCTCAATATTGCCTTGATGAAATTGCTGCGCGACTTCAGTGACCCGAACACCGGAACCCGGCTGCGTTTTGCTGACGCCGCCAATACTGGCGGCATAGACATCGGCAAATTCGGCGCGGGATTCTTTAAAGCCGGTTGTTTGCGCGTTGGCAATGTTATTGCCGGTGACTTGTAAATTTGTTGCGGCGGCTCTTAGGCCGCTTAAGGCTGTTGAAAAACCCATGTTACACCTCCAATGCTAAAGAATTTGTTTAATTTGATTAAAGTTCACGCTGTCCAATCCGGTCAGGTTCACTTTTAAGCCACTCGAACCGCTGGCCATGGTGATGCTGTCAACTTCGGCCCTGATGTCGGTTTCCAACGCCACATTTTTGCCGTCAATCGAAGCGGTTGCCTCAATTTTATAAACGCCGGGATTCGCCATGACGCCATTGGCATTTTGGCCGTCCCAAGCAAACGGTATCTTCCCCTCATTATGCGCACCCAAGTCGACATTTTGCACGGTTTCGCCAGTCACCGAATTAACGATTTTCACATTAACATTGGTGGTGCTGTCCGGTAAGTTGATATTGCCGGAAATCTCGCCGCCGGCCGCCAACAAACCCTTGTTAAGCGGTACCGAAACATGGCGGCCAACCAAGCTGGTCGCTTGCAAAGCCTGGCTGGAATTGATGGAACTGGCAAAGTCGCCGAATGATTTTTGCAAATCCTGAATCCCGGCCACGGTGCCGAACTGCGCCATTTGCGCCAGAAAATCGCCGTTTTCCATCGGTTTTGTCGGGTCTTGATGGGTCATTTGCGTGGTCATCAGCTTTAAAAACTGCTCCTGCCCCAATGTGGTTTTTTTAGCCGATGTCGCCAATACCGGTTTGTCGGTAACGGTTAAGTGGCTGAATTGATTAGCTGCGCCTTGAATAGCCATGGTTTACCCCTGTCCCATTTTTAATGTTTGCAACATCATTTGTTTAGATGTGTTCAACACTTCGATATTGTTCTGATAAGAACGTGATGCCGACATCATATTGGCCATTTCTTCGACCGTATTGACGTTGGATTTAAAGATGTAGCCGTTTTCATCGGCGACCGGATTGTTCGGCGCGTATTCCATGACCGGCGAATCGCGGCTCTCAACGACGCCCAACACCTTGACCTTACTGGTGGAATCGTGCCGGTTCATGGCCTTATTCAGTTCGGCGGCAAACACCGGCTGCCTTGATTTATAAGCCTCTGCCGCCGTGCTGCTGACTGTGTTGGCGTTAGCAATATTACTGGCAACCAAGTTAAGCCTTAACGATTGCGCATTCATGCCGCTACCGGCAATATCAAAGATACTGGCCATAATTATTGTCCTTTTAGTGCGGTCATCAGACCGGAAAATTTGTTACTGACAAACTGCAAACTGGCTTGATACTGCAGCGCATTTTCGGCGTATTTGGCCTGTTCGACATGCGGTTCCACGGTATTGCCGTCTAATGACGCCTGATTGGGGTTCCGGTACATCAGGTTGGCGCCGAACATTTCTTGCGGCGGCGCAATATGGCCGGCATGGGTGCGCTCAACGCCCACGTGTGAGGTGGTTTGCTTGAGTATCGCCTTGAAGTCCAAATCCCGCGATTTAAAATTGGGCGTGTCGGCGTGGGCTAAATTAGACGCCAATATCTCATTGCGCTTTTCGCGCACGGATAGCGCCTTAGGATGGATGCCCAATGCTGTGTCAAAGTTAATAGTCATAATATTGCCTCCTGAATTACTTACACAAAAACAAAAGCACGGCACATGCCAATTACAAATAACACTTTAAAATCATATTGGTATGATTTTTCCTATTAGCCGCCCCATTGATTTTTGACGCGTCCGGCAAAAAATGGCCACTTGGGCGGATTGTGCGGGAGTAACGCCCGCCTAGCTTGCCAATAATTTGACAAACTTCCCTTGGCACTAATCATGCTTAATTAATCCATACACGTCATAAAACAGGCATTAACGATGATAAAAAAGACCCCGCTCATGTTGGCGCTGGCGCTCATTTACCCCACCCTAGCCGCCGCACAACAAGAGCCGCAATCACACGCCTCCATTGCCGAAACCGTGAGCCATTACATCGCGCAAAACATAAACCTGCCGGGCGATTATGAAGCCAAACTGATGCCTTTGGACAGCCGGTTAAATTTGCCCCAATGCAGCGAGGCGTTAGAGGCATTCAGCGCAGCGGCGGCACTTAAAGCAGGCAGGGTGACTATAGGTGTGCGTTGCAACGCGGGCAAAAAATGGTCCATTTTCACCTCGGCCATAATCAAAACCTATCAAAATGTTGTCGTCCTGACCCAGCCGATACAACGCGGCGACATCATTACCCCACAACACCTTGCCATCGAAAGGCGGGACGTCTCCCAGCTCAGGGGCGATTTTGCCACCCAGATTGGGCAGGCCGAAAATAAGCAAAGTACGCATCAGCTCAATGCCGGCTCCACGCTTAGCGTTAAAAACCTTGTCGAACCTAAACTGATTAAACGCAAAGACAAGGTGGTGATCAGCACCTCAGCTTCGGGCGTTTCCATCAGAATGAGCGGGGTTGCCATGATGGACGGCGCTAAAGGACAGCGCATCAAAATTAAAAACTTGAATTCGGGGCGAGTCATTAGCGCCACTGTTATCAACAGTGGTTTGGTCTCTGTCGATTAACCCATGACAAAAATTAAAGTTTCCCCGTGTATCGCCGATAAAAATCCCAACTGAAAAATACACCGAGGAATTTGACATGACTATCGAAATAAGCGGCAGAGCAAATAACCCGACGCCGATAAAATCTACGCTGAAACCCAATGGCATTGAAAGCGAAAAAAAAGTTGCCACGGCAACAGACACGCAAAAAGACGACAGCGTTGCCTTGACCTCGGCAACGCAGGAAATTAAAAAAACGCTGGGGGCATCTTCCGCAGCGCCTGTCGATATTGATCGCGTTGGCGCTATCAAAAAAGCGGTTGCCGACGGCAGTTATGCTATAAATGCTGAAAAAATTGCCAAGAAATTGATACAATTCGAGCAATTAATCCCACCCGAAAACAGCACAGAGCCATGATAGAACAAACCTACCCCATCGCAGAAAAACTGATCGCCAATGCCCTGCAATTGGCACAACAGCTTCACCATGAACTGACCCAAGAAGCCAGTGCCTTAAAAAAGATGCAACAGGCGGAACGGATTGGCACAATCGCAGACAGCAAAAAACAGCTGGTTGCCCAACTAGACCAGCTCAACGCCCAGATCACCCAAATCCTGGCCATCGAAAAACTGCCTAACACCCCAGATAGCGTGAAGGACTATTTCAAGTCCGCAGAAACGGCAGGCCTGCCAACCGCCGAATCAGCCAATAACTGGACGCAGCTGATGCGCGTCTGCAGCGAATGCAGACGCCAGAACGAAGAAAACGGCGCCAGCATTGATGTTTTGTCCCGCCACGCCCAACGCTCACTGAATATCATAAAAGGCAAGCCGGAATCGGCCAATACCTATGACGCCGACGGCTCAACCCACAGCGAACGGCATACCAGCCCACTCATTTCAGTGTAACCAGCCCCGATAGCTTGTTTCAAGCGCGTTGCATACGATAAAGCATCAGGCCTATGTTGATCTGTTGGGCAAAGTATTTAAAGGCGTTAAAATCCTCTTCGGTTAACGGCTCACGGCTAATCCCGCGATCGGCATACATCAACCCAATCGGCTTCTTATTGGAAAAAACCGGCATAATAAAACATTCGGTTTTGCCCATCACATTAATATCCCTAAGCGTATACAGCCCGGCGTTAACCGACGGGTCGGCCCAGAAAGCCTGGGTTCCCGACAGGGCATGAAAAAAAACATTAGGCGGCACTTCCGAGACATGAAAAACGACCTTGTGTTCGTAGCTCTCTTTACGCCAACCTAAGGACAGTTTTTCTTTCAGCGACTGTTTATCGGATGCCAACAAGGAAAATACAGTCCTATCCATGCCGACACCCCGGTGCACCCCCTCCAACACCGTTTCCAACAACAGATTGATGTCGAACGGCGCGCTTATGATTGATGTTATATCCTGCGATATATCAAGCTGTATTTGTTTTTTATCAATAATCGGCGGCGAATCGTCTGTAACAACCCGATTTAGACGGCTTTGTATCAGCATGGCCGCATCCTCCGCCCCAAACTGACGGGCAATATCGCAGGCGGTATCGGTATTGTTTTGCAGGTTTTCGATAATGGCCCGCCTGGATTGCTGGGTCAGCAGTTCGATTTTCTTAATGCAGGCCTCGTATTTTTTTGACCCGACGCCCTCTTTTAAGGCGTCGGTAATCTCATAACCCAAATGAACCACATCGACTCTGGGATTTTTTTTAAAGCGCACAGGTTTAATCGCTTCCTCAACCAAAGGGCCCAGTTTCCAGGTTTGGCTTAAACAAACGCCCAGCTCCGTCAAGGTAAAGCCCAACACTTTTTTTTCGGCATCTTCGTGGCTGCTGCCTTCATTGACCAACGCTTGGATACGCTCGCCCTGCTCGCGGCAAAAGCACCAAAAAGAAATGCTGCCAATACGGTTAAGCAAGGCAGCAATAAACACCTCTTCCGGCGAACTGTCCTTGATGAGCTGCGCGATAGACTTTGCCTGTACCGCCGCATGTATGGCATGGGCTATTTCCTCGTTGGCCTGATGCCGGTTAGTCGAGGACAGGATCGACTCGAAAAAGGAGCAAACCAGCGTCAATTCCCGAATAATATCGGAGCCAATAAGCACAATGGCGCGCGACACCGTCACCATTTTCTGCCGCGAGGGGTTGTAATGGGGCGTATTGCTCATTTTCAACAATTTAACGGTCAGATTGGGGTCCTGCAAAATGACCGACGCCAACTCCATGGCGCCTTTTCTGCTGTCATTCAAGATGTTGTGGATACTCAGCGCGGTATTGGAAAATATCGGCATTTCCTCATTACACAGCACATACGTCCAGCCATGAAGGGACAGCGGTTCCGCTATCACCTTAGGCGTCACCACCTCGGGGTTAAACTCTATCAAATCAAGCTTTAACACGTCTTTTTTCGCAGTCATAGTAATTCGGTTTGGCCGTCATCATTAAGTTTCAAAGCCCTAGTTTAGGCAGCACATTTTACAATAACAGCCGTTTAAAAGCGGCTGTTATTACGGCATTTTTAACGAAATGCCCCCGGTCGTTTGATTTCTCCCGTGGCTCGCCTCCCGTTGCACATAGTATTTTCAGGCGGCAAAAAAACAGCAGATAAATGCCCCGCTGACACGGTGAAAAATCACCTAAGACAGCATTATCAATGTCCCCGGCTTGTTCTTAAAAGGCCATTTCAGCGTTACTACAACATAACACATGGGTTTTCTATGTTTTTACCCAGTTTTTAGGTTAAAATAGCGGGCTTTCGAAGCTGGACGAGTGAGCAGCACTGGTGACCCCAATAATTGCACCTCACTCGGCCTGAGCTACCTGCCTGTATTCCACGCATTTCATCCCTTCCAATGACACAGCTACTGCGGTCTTAGGTTGTGTGACTGCGCGGTTAGGGTGTGTGGCTCATCGCCCCGGTACGAGTCCTCAATAAACACCCCTTGTTTATTGAGAGCGGTCACCAAAAAAGTTTTTTATGCCCAACTTTAGAGTAAAAACATGACAGATTTAGCGCATTACAGAAACATTGGCATCTTCGCTCACGTCGATGCCGGCAAAACCACGACTACCGAACGGATTTTAAAATTGACCGGTAAAATCCACAAAATCGGTGAAGTACACGATGGCGCGGCAACCACAGACTTCATGGAACAGGAGCAGGAGCGCGGCATCACCATCCAGTCTGCTGCAACCACTTGTTTCTGGAAAGACTACCGTTTCAATATCATCGACACCCCAGGGCACGTTGACTTTACTATTGAAGTTTATCGCTCACTGAAGGTTCTTGATGGCGGTATCGGCGTTTTCTGCGGTTCAGGCGGCGTAGAACCCCAATCGGAAACCAACTGGCGTTATGCTAACGACTCTGAAGTTGCCCGTGTCATCTATATCAACAAACTTGATCGTATCGGCGCTGACTTTTACCGTGTAGTTAAGCAAGTTGAAGACGTGCTGGGTGCCGTACCGTTGGTGATGACATTGCCTATCGGCACTGAAGACCAATTTTCCGGCGTGGTCGATCTGCTGACACAAAAAGCCTGGATATGGGACGATTCCGGCGACCCAATGAACTACGAAATCAAAGACATCCCTGCCGACATGGTGGAAGATGCCAAAGCATGGCGCGAAAAAATGATCGACCAGGTTGCCGATCAATTCGACGATGTCATGGAAAAATACCTGGAAGGCGAAGAACCTGACATTGACACCATTAAGCGTTGTATCCGCAAAGGTACAATCAATCTGGATTTCTTCCCAACTTTCTGCGGTTCGTCCTTCAAAAACAAAGGCGTACAGTTGGTATTAGACGGCGTTATTGATTATCTGCCGTGCCCAACCGAAGTTAAACCACAACCTGAAGTCGATCTGGAAGGTAACGCAACCGGCACTTTTGCCATCGTTGATGCCGACAAACCGCTCCGCGCATTGGCATTCAAGATTATGGATGACCGTTTCGGCGCACTGACCTTCTTGCGTATTTATTCCGGCAAACTGGAAAAAGGCACGTCGGTACTGAACACTTTTACCGGCAAAACCGAGCGTATCGGCCGTATCGTCGAAATGCACGCCGACACCCGTAATGAGCTAGATTCAGCACAAGCCGGCGACATTGTTGCGGTATTGGGCATGAAGAACGTGCAAACCGGGCATACGCTGTGCGATCCAAAATTCCCTGCCACATTAGAACCTATGGTCTTCCCTGATCCCGTCATTTCATTGGCGATTTCACCGAAAGACAAAGCGGCGTCCGAAAAAATGGGTATCGCGCTGGGTAAAATGATTCAGGAAGACCCGTCTTTCCACGTTGAAACTGATGAAGACAGCGGCGAAACCATCCTTAAAGGTATGGGCGAGTTGCATCTTGACATTAAAGTCGACATTTTAAGACGTACTCACGGCGTTGACGTTATCGTCGGCAAGCCGCAAGTGGCCTACCGCGAAACCATCACTAAAGCGGTTGAAGACGAATACACCCATAAGAAACAATCAGGTGGTTCAGGCCAATACGGAAAAATCAACTACAAAATTGAGCCAGGCGAACCCGGCAGCGGTTTTGTTTTTGAATCGGCGGTTACCGGCGGTAACGTGCCGCGTGAATACTGGCCAGCAGTTGAAAAGGGCTTTAAAAGCATGTTGGATAAAGGCGTACTGGCAGGCTTCCCGTGCTTGGACTTTAAAGTCATTTTGACCGACGGTGCGTTCCACGCGGTTGACTCCTCGGCGATTGCCTTTGAAATTGCGGCGAAAGCGGCTTTCCGTCAGTCGATTCCGAAAGCCGGTCCGCAACTGATCGAACCGATTATGAAAGTGGACACGTTCACGCCATCGGATCACGTCGGTGATGTTATCGGCGACCTTAACCGCCGTCGCGGCATGATTAAATCGCAAGATGCTGGCGTCACCGGTGTTCGCATCAAGTCAGATGTGCCGTTAAGCGAAATGTTCGGTTACATTGGCGATTTGCGTACTATGACCTCCGGTCGCGGTCAATTCTCTATGGAATTCTCGCACTATATGCCGTGCCCGAAAAACGTAGCTGAAGAAGTCATCAAAGAAGTCAACGAACGCAACAAAAAGAAATAAGCTGTAAAAGGTAGGCCGAGCAGTTCATCTGCTCGACCTACCCTACCCCGCCTAAAGTCATTCCGACTGCCAAAAAGTCATTCAAAATACGAAACTTTCGTGATGTTCATGGCTATTTTTTACAGCACATCTCAAAAATCAGTTTAATTCTTCACGCTCTGAATATCGTCTAACTCCCGCTGAAGGCCATCAATCTGTTCGTAGGGAACACCTATTTTAATCGCATTGTTGATATAGGCTTGAACCTGCATGGCTTTTTTAGGGTCGGCTGCAGATCCTTTGAGATCATGTATCATGATTTTCAACCGGTTTAGAGCAATGGTCTGGTTATTGGGCATCTCTTCGATAGCCGTTTCAAAAACGGCGAGCGCTTCCTTGGTACGCCCATCTTTAAACAAATTAACACCCTCATTATTAAGATCAATCAAACCGCGTTTTATCCGGCTGATCATAGCTTGTCCATAATCCGCACTCATAGCGGCGCTACACATCCTGTTGATGTCATCAATAAAAGGCTTGTCGTCAATATTGGTTTTAATCAAGCCCTCAAGAATTTCGTCGCCGATGTCACCGGCTTCATTCAGATAGGCAATCTGTGCTATTTCCAGACGCAATTCCCTGGATATTTGCTTGCCGAACTGTTCATACAACCTGAATACCTTTTCATAAGGTGCTGGGGAAGCCGCGTCAGACTTCCGGGATGTCGCCTCGCGACTTCTTGTTTTTTGAATATCAGTCTCCAATATTGCCGCCCTGACCTTTGAATCGGGGTCATTGGCAAAAGACTTGCTCATATCATTTAACACATTTAGCGCCTCAGCCGTCGAATTGGATTTCAGATAAACCCGAGCCAAGCCGGAAAAGTCGCTGGATGAGCCATGCACAGAATGCTTGCCCAAATTAACCGCCGCTTTATAGGCTTTTTTTGCAAGATCAAGATGTTCAGTTTTATCCGCCAATAACGCCAGCCGTTGCTGCCGTAAGATGGCTTGGGGCGCAATATCAATGGCCTGGCTCAGTGAAACTAATGCCTGTTCCTCACTACCCAGCGCTTCATAGGCTTTTACCAGCCAGTCGTAAGCCTCCAGCAGCATAGGGTATTGCTCGATAAAAGCCTGCAACGATTCAATAGCCTGCTGATAATCACCCTCCAAAAAGACGATAACAATCAAACCCAATTTGGCCCAAGGCAGTTCCCTTTCTTGCAGGACTTGTTCGTAAACAGCTTTTGCCGCCTTAAAATCCTTGATAATCAGCGCTAATTCGGCGCGTATTTTCAATACATGCAAATGCGTTTTTTTATCGCCTTGCTCAAGCAAAGTTTCGCAGTTCCGTATCGCCTGGCAAACATTGCCCGCCTCTATTTCCTGTTCAATACAGGCAAGATGCTCCTTACGGGCAATGCAACGCTCAATTCGGGTGGACAACTGCAATCGGTTAAAGGGTTTTATCAGATAATCGTCGGGCTTGCAGTCAAGCGCACTGAGCACCATGTTTTTGCTCTGCTCAACAGTAATCATAATAAAAACGGCGTTAAACGGCAGCAATTTAAAATGCTTTGCCTCCTCCAAAACCTGCTGGCCATTTTTACCTTCGCCCAGATTATAATCGCACAGGACAATATCGAACGATTCCCGCCGCATCTCGACAACACCATTAATACCAGTTCCCGCTTCGACGATATGCCGTACCCCCAGCGAATACAACGTATGTTTAATAGTCTCCCGGATAATCGCCTGATCTTCGATGACCAAAATATTTTTTGTGTCGAAATTTAGCTTCATCGCCGTCCGTCTTTAAATTAGCGTATTAGACAGAGATAGCAGTCAATCCGGCCACAAAAATCGATAAACCCCAACAGTAATAATCACCAGCACTACCGTTACCCAGCCCAGCCTGTCCATATATTTACGCAATTTCAATGCGAGTTCTTCACCGCCGGAGGCAAGCAACATCGCCACCAGAAAAAACCGTGCGCCCCGGCCGATTGCCGAAGCCAGCACAAATGGCAGAAATATCATGCTAAGCGTACCAGCGGCAATGGTAAAAACCTTGTAAGGAATCGGCGAAAAACCGGCAATAAACACCGCCCAAAAGCCCCAGCGTTCAAACCAGCCTTTTGCCGTCAAATAATCGCCCCAATAAGAGGTCGTCTGTAACCACGGCGCAATGGCATCGAACATAAAAAAACCAATCGCATAACCTAACATCCCACCCAAGACCGACGCTATTGTGGTCAACAGTGCAAAATGAAAGGCCTTGTCCGGCTGGGACAAGGACATCGGTGCGAGCATCACATCAGGCGGTACCGGAAAAAATGAAGATTCGGCAAAACTGATGGCAAACAAATACTTGGCTGCATGACGATGTTTAGACCAGAGCAGTGCTTTATCATATAATTTTTGAAACATAGCTATTTCCTTCCCGACAAAAAAGGCACAAACACAACCGGCTCGAGCTTTTCCAGCTCATAGCCAGTGTCCTTGCGCGTGACACGCTGTAACTGTTGATTATCCCCTTGGCCGACAGGAATAATCATCACCCCGCCAACCGCCATCTGCTGCAACAACATTTCCGGTATTTCCGGCGGCGCAGCCGCCACCAAGATGCCATCGTATGGCGCGTGATCCGGCCAGCCCCAACCGCCGTCACTGTGCAAAAAATTAACATTCTTCAGCTTTAAATCCCACAGCCGATCTTTAGCTTTTTTCTGCAGCGGCGCAATCCTTTCCACAGAATACACATGGCCAACTAACTGCGCCAAAATGGCGGTCTGATAGCCGCAACCGGTGCCTATTTCCAACACCTTAGCCAATGGGCTTGATGACGCCAGCAACAGCTCGGTCATTTTGGCGACGATATAAGGTTGCGAAATGGTTTGCCCGAAGCCAATCGGCAGCGCAGTATCTTCATAAGCGCGGCTGGACAAGGCCTCGTCCATAAAAATATGCCGGGGCGTATTGCGCATTACATCCAGGATTTTATGGTTGCGTATGCCCTGCTCCATCAACCGGCTAATCATACGCTCACGGGTGCGCAAAGACGTCATCCCTATGCCCTGCAAACTTTGCATCATAAACCCGGCTCCTTAGGCAACCAATCGGCTAAGGCATTCAGCCGCTCGTACCAGGTCAAATCCAGCTGCAACGGCGTCACCGAAACAAAACCGGCATTAATGGCATAAAAATCGGTGCCAGGCCCTGCGTCCTGTTCCGCGCCCGGCGGCCCCACCCAATAAATGATGCGCCCGCGTGGGTCATTACCCTTAATGACCGGCTCCGACTTATGCCGCTGGCCGAGCCGAGTCGCCTGATAGCCTTTTAACGCGTTAATGGCGACATCAGGCACATTAACATTAAGGATAGTATCGTGCGGCAACGGCTTACTAATTAATTGCTGTAACAGCGTCACCGCGACCTGCGCAGCAGTATCGAAATGCACCGGATTGCTGCCGACCAAGGAAATGGCAACCGCAGGCAAGCCCAAAAAACGGCCTTCCGTTGCCGCCGCCACCGTGCCCGAATACAGCACGTCATCACCCAAATTCGAGCCGTGGTTAATTCCGGCGAACACCATATCCGGCTCCTGTTCCAACAAGCCCGTTATCGCCAGATGCACGCAATCGGTCGGCGTACCGTCCACTTTAATAAAACCGTTTGAGGCCGGATAAGCCCGCAAAGGCATTTCCAGCGTCAACGAATTGCTCGCCGCACTACGGTTCCTATCGGGTGCGACCACCGATATGTCAGCATGTTCGCGTAATGCATCGGCCAATGCCGTCAGCCCTTCCGCCAAGTAACCGTCATCATTGCTTAACAAAATGTGCATTATCAATTCGCCCTGAAGCAGAATAAGCTATAAAATCAAACATATTAGCAACAAAACACAACAAAATCAGCTTCCGTGACAAAAAAAACCATCACCCCAGAAGACAGCGATTTATTTCGCCTTGCCATTGGCAAAGTGCGCAGCGTAAAAAGCGACAAAGTGGCCTTAACGGCGGCGGACAAACCCCGCCCCTATCCTAAAAAACAAACCGTGAACATTGAGGAACACTTAAGCGCGCAGGTCGAATGTGAGGTAGAAAAAGTGGGACTTGAAGACTCATTGAGTTTTATGGCACCAGGACTGCAATACAGCGTACTCAAAAAACTGCGCAAAGGCCATTTCGGCCTGGATGCCCAGATTGACCTGCACGGCCTAAACAGCACAGACGCCAAACGCCAACTGCTGCATTTTCTGCATGATTGCGTCGAAGACGGTTGCCGCTGCATCCATATCGTCCACGGCAAAGGCTACCGTTCAGCCGACAACCATCCCGTGTTAAAAAACAACCTCAACTTATGGCTCAGGCAGCACAAAGACGTACAGGCCTTTTGTTCCACCGCCCCTAAAGACGGCGGCACCGGCGCAGTTTTTGTACTGCTGCAACTGTCTGCAAAGTATAACGGGCTTGAATAGAACGCTATAGGATGGGCTATCAACTTAGGTAACGCGGGACAGGGGCGGCGGGTGTTATTTTTTGCACGTCGCCTTAGGTCTTGCCTGAATCAGAAAAAATGAGGCAAACAATGCAAGAAATATTAGTTCTGGGCGATTCGCACAGCCCCATTTTCAACCATCCGCTATTTAAGGAAACATTTCCGGATTTGCATTTCAATGTCGTCACCGTCATCGGTGCGACCGCCTCAGGACTGGAAAACCCCAATTCAAAAACGATGGCCTATCCCATTTTTAGGGCGGCGCTAAAAAAGACAGCGGCCAAGCAAATCATTACCATGCTGGGCGAAGTCGATACCGGCTTTGTTATCTGGTACCGGGCGCAGAAATATCAGGAATCGGTCGCGGCCATGATGGATAAAGCCATCTCCAGCTATGCCCGGTTTTTGGTGGAAATAAACGGAGGCTTCGATGTCATCTGCATCAGCGCCCCCTTACCGACCATACAGGATGGCAACGACTGGGGCGACATTGCCAATGCCAGACGGGAAGTGACCGCATCGCAAGCGGAAAGAACCGCGCTGACCCTGGAATTTAACCGCACAATGCAGTCGTTTTGCCAACAAAACGGCATCCGTTACCTGATGCTCGACGCCATTTCGCTGGGCGAACACAGCATCGTCAAAGCCGATCTGCTAAATGCGGATAGCAACGACCATCATTACGACCCGCATCAATATTCGCGCCTACTGGTTGGCGGATTAACCGGACTGCTTAGCCGCTGATTTAAGCTATTGCCATGTTTCAATCCACGTTTGGCCGCATCTGCCAAATGACTTGTCTTACGTCAATCCATCGACAGATAGGGGCCGGTGAATTGCCTCGCCGTAAATGGCGAGGCTACTGCCAACATTGAACGGACCTCCCTGAAGGGAGAGCCCTCAAACCAACAACATTCCCCGCAAAAAAAAAGACCCCAGCTGACGGGGCTTTTTGTCCGCCCCCCGCGTCAAATCCGGCGCTTCGTTTGCGGTTGATGCACCGTCATCAAAACGTCATATCACCGTCATTTGCCGTTCATCTAATTGACCCGAAACTGACATTTTTTCCGCTTAAAGTAGCCGCCATCTTCATTAAGTCCCGGTGGATACCCATGAAAATAAATAACGGCCGCAATACCGCCCAACCCCGCCCAGCAACTGAAAAAGGGAGGGTGTTATGAGCTTGAAATACCGTTCAGTCTGGATTTCCGACACCCATCTCGGCACCAAAGGTTGCAAAGCCGAACAGCTTCGCGATTTTCTCGATCATATCGACTGCGACTATTTATATCTGGTCGGCGACATCATTGATTTATGGAAATTCAAATCCGGCTTTTACTGGCCCGCCCTGCACGGCGACATCGTGCAACGGGTCATGAACAAGGCCAAAAAAGGCACGCGGGTCATTTATATCCCCGGCAACCATGACGAACAATTCCGCAAACATGCCGGGATGCACGTCAACGGCATCGACATACAGCTTAACGCCATCCACACCACCCGCGATGGCCGTAAATTTTTGGTGCTGCACGGCGACGAATTCGACAGCATCGTCTGCCACAACAAAAATCTGGCTTACATTGGCGGCGAGGCCTACGAGGCGTTGCTAGTGGTCAACCGCTGGCTGAATGTATTGCGCACCAAAATGGGTTACCAATACTGGTCTATCTCCGCCTTTTTGAAACACAAGGTCAAAAACATCATCAGTTTCATGGACAACTACCAGCATATCCTCAGCCTGGAAGCACAAAAGCGACAGGTAGACGGCATTATTTGCGGGCATATCCATCATGCCGACATCACCGAAATGGAATTTGGCAAAACCTACTGTAATTGCGGCGATTGGGTGGAAAGTTGCACGGCCTTGGTCGAAGACACAAGCGGCCAACTGTCGCTGGTGCATTGGCTGGAACAAAGTCAGCACTTGCTGGATCAGGCACTTGAACCCGAACTTGCCGAAGCCGCGTAAGCATGGTCATTACCGCACTTTTCAGCTTAGGAGCAATATAATGAAGATTTTTTATGGCGTACAAGGTACCGGCAACGGCCACATAACCCGCGCACGGGTCATGGCAAGGGAACTTAAGGCCGCAGGCATTGAAGTGAATTTTCAATTTACCGGCCGTCCTGCGGAAAAATATTTCGATATGGCGATTTTTAACGGCTACCAATCGCGCACCGGACTTACCTTCCATACCGAAAAAGGCCAAGTCAGTTATTTGAAAACAGCACTGGACGCCAAGCCCATTACTTTCATAAAAGATATGAAACAACTGGATTTAAGCGCCTACGACCTGGTCATCAGCGATTTTGAACCAGTCACCGCGTGGGCGGCAAAAAGCCAGAAAATACCGGTGTTAGGCATCGGCCATCAATATGCGTTTAACCATGACATTCCCAGAAAAGGTTCCGACCTTATCGCCGATCAAGTGATGAAATATTTTGCCCCGGCCAATGTCGGCGTCGGTTTGCACTGGCACCATTTCGGCCAGCCCATTTTGCCGCCGATTATCGATACCCCGGACATGCCTAAAAACATCGTCAAAAACAAGATCATCGTTTACTTGCCGTTTGAAGACCAACACGAAGTCATCCGGCTGTTGTCGCCGTTTACAAATTTCGACTTTCATCTGTATGCCCCGGAACCGGTGACTTCCAGCTTCGGCCACATTACCTGCAACCCATTGTCACGCGACGGATTTCAAAAAGATTTTTACGATTGCGTCGGCATGATCAGCAATGCCGGCTTTGAACTGGCCAGCGAATCATTGCAACTGGGCAAAAAAATCCTGGCCAAACCGCTACATGCGCAAATGGAGCAAATCTCCAATGCGGCGGCATTACAGCAACTCGGTTACGGCCATATCATGCGCGACCTGAGCGGTTCCGTCATTGAGCATTGGCTGCACGACAACCGCGCCGTGCATATCACTTACCCGAACATCGCCAAAGTACTGGTGCAATGGATACAGGACGGTATGCCCAACATGGATGCCGATTTTATTGATCGGATTTGGAACACGGTGGAGGTGCGGCGTATTGGGCCTTAAGCTGAAAAAGACAGAGCCCGCGAACCGAGAAAGCCGCAACAATCCGGTGCAAGTCAGCAGGCACTTACGAGTTGAATGCAAGAATCTTTTTAGCTAACGGTTCTTTGATTTCGGAGTGTCGAGGGATCGCCTCTGTCATGCCATTTTTGGGATTAGGCTATTTCCGTGAACCCATATACCGAAACAAGTAAAATAAACGCCTATT
>JBLRXA010000006.1:0-38934 GCA_047920955.1 Methylobacter sp.
TGCGTTTTTTTTCGTTCTTTTTAATGCGGTAAACATGGTAATAAATTTCTTCCCAGACACCGGTCGTCTTCGGGTATTCGGCACGCCCACCGGTGCGTATCCATTTTTCAAAACGGTTAATCTGATACAACTGGCGCATGAGCAGCGCCAACGCCAACAGCAGCGCCAAAGGCATAAAAAGCCCGGTCATGCCGCCCACGACAGACACGGCCAACAGCAGCAGCAGACCGGTAGCCAGCTCTTTTTGCCAAATAGCCATAGTAGTTATAGGACGACGCTTGCCGGTTCCGCCACCGAAAACCGATAGCCAAACCCGCGCACGGTTTGCACCAAATCCTCGCGCCCGTGTTCGCCCAAAATTTTCCGCAAACGCCGGATATGCACATCAACAGTGCGTTCCTCAATATAAACGCTACGCCCCCAAACTTGATCCAGCAATTGGGAGCGGTTAAACACCTTATCGGGGTGGCTCATAAAAAACTGCATCAAGCGGAACTCGGTCGGACTCACATCCAGTTGTTTGTCGCCGATGCAGAGCCTATGTTGTTCGATGTCCAAAACCAGGTCGCCCAAAGTAATTTGCCCCAAATTGTTTATTTTTCCGCTCCTGCGCAACACCGCACGGATACGGGCGACTAACTCCTTGGGTGAAAAAGGCTTGCTCATGTAATCGTCAGCACCGATTTCCAGGCCCCTGACCTTGTCTTCCTCCTCGCCGCGGGCGGTCAGTAAAATGATCGGCAGCTCCCGGTACTGGGGCTGCTTTTTCAAGCGCCTGGCCCATTCGACCCCGCTGGCGCCCGGCAACATCCAGTCCAGCAGAATCAAATCCGGCATCGTCCCATCCAGGATTTTTTGGGCATCTTCCGCGTCCGCTGCCGTCATCGGCCTGAATCCGGCCTGCTCAAGCACCATCTTTAACATCTCCCTGATGGCGTCTTCATCTTCAACAACGAGAATATTTAAACTAGGCATAATTGAATTAGATTTGAAAACGAATGTTATATTTTAACAAACGCCATATTACCTTTTTATGACAAAAACATTTGCTTATCTGCAACAGTAATTTTTTAAAGGGCATATCGCAAAAAACACCTAATAAAATTCCAAAAACAGCCTATTATGCGTATTATTCCATTTCAATATTACGTAATATCACTTACTTGACAGATTAACGTAATCCACTGGCCGCGCCGCAGGGCTTCGATTCTATGCTTAAACATTCATACCGACACAGCCTCATAGTGCTGTTGCTAAGCGTTAGCTTTGCTATCCATGCTGACAATCAACCGTTAGTGACAGCGGCAGAGCAAGCCCAAACCGCCGAAACGGCGCAAACCGACCATAACGCCCAAGAATCGGCACTGGCAAAATGGTGGCGAGCTTTGCTGGCCAACCTTAATCCGCAAACCGATGGCGACGATTATCAACCCAATTTTAGCCCGCAAAGCCCATCCCCTATCACCCAATACATCATCGGCATTCATCCTTTGCATAATCCTAAACGGCTGTTTGAAATTTACGGCCCCATTGTCGATTTTATCGACACCCATATCCCCGAAGCGGTCTTCTCCCTGGAAGCCTCGCGCAATTACGAAGAATTCGACAAAAAACTCTACGGTGGGCATTTCGATTTTGCCATGCCCAACCCTTACCAAACCGTCAACTCGCTTAAACACGGCTACCGGGTATTCGGCAAAATGGCCGATGACGACGATTTTCGCGGCATTATTCTGGTACGCCGGGACAGCGGCATTAACAGCGTCGCCGACCTTAAAGGCAAAGCCGTGTCGTATCCAGCGGCGACGGCGCTGGCAGCCACGATGATGCCCCAATATTACCTGCACACCCACGGCATTGACATTAACCGCGACATCGAAAACCGCTATGTCGGCTCGCAGGAATCCTCCATCATCAATGTCTTGCGCGGCCATGTTGCGGCGGGTGCGACTTGGCCGGTACCGTGGAAACTGTTCAGCGCAGAAAATCCCCGCTTAGCCGAACAACTGGAAGTCAAATGGCAAACCGAACCGCTGCAAAACAACGGCTGGGTGATGCGTAAAGACCTGCCCGCCGGAATCGCCGACAAATTCGCCGCCCTCCTGCTCAACCTTGACCAACACCCACAAGGCCGCGAACTGTTGGCGCGGGTTCCGGTCAGCCGTTTTGAAGCGGCCAATGACGCCAGTTACGGCCCGGTACAGGCATTCCTTGCCACCTTCAATAAAACAGTACGCCCTGTCGAATAAATGGACTTAAAAATAAAACCAGGCAAAGCCTTTTTTACCGGCACAATCCGCCGCCAATTGGCGTGGTCGTTTGGCTGTGTTGCTTTAATCATCATGTTAGGCTTGGCCGGCCTGCTGTTCGACCGGCAACGTAATTTCCTTTACCGCGCCGCCCTGCAGCAAAGTACATCGCTATCCACCTCGCTGGCCAGCAGCAGCTCATCATGGGTCTTGGCCAATGACATTGCCGGATTAAAGGAAGTGCTGCACGGCTTTGCCGGACTGCCGGATATGGAACGCGCTTATATCCTGTCGCTGCACGGCGAAGTGCTGAGTTCGACACGGGACAATGAAGCCGGGCTGTTCGTCACCGACACCCTCAGCCGACGGCTGCTGGATTCGCCGCCAAAAACACAAGTGCTGCTTGCCGGCTCCCGCCAAATCGACGTCGCCTCGCCCATCATGGCCGGGGCGCGCCATGTCGGCTGGGCGAGGGTAGAAATGAACATGCGCGGGGTCAATGCCAATTTGCACTCGGTCATCATCATGGGGGCCAATTTTATTGCCTTTGCCGCACTGACCGTCTTAGTGGCCGCTATCATGCTGGCACACAGACTGACCAGAAGATTGCGCCAACTGATGCGGGTCATCGCTAAAGTCGAACAGGGCAACCTGAAAGCGCGCACCCATATTTCCGGCAGCGATGAAGTCGGCATTCTGGCCTACGGGTTTAACCGAATGCTGGACGCGCTGTCCAATTCCGAACGCCAGAGGGAACGAATCAATCTGTTATATGCGGCGTGGACAGAAAGTGCCGACATTATCGTGCGCGAATCCGACGAAATTAAGTTACTGACTGAAGTCTGCAAAACGATAGCCAGCCATGTCGCCTTCAAACTGGTTTGGGTAGGCATGACCGATACAGACGGCTGGATACGCCCGGTTGCCGCCAGCCATCCCGAATCCAATTACCTCAAAAGCATCAAAGTCTCAGTGGATGGCACGTTGCCGGAAGGGCGCGGCCCCATGGGCTCGACCGTGCGCGACCGGATGCCGAAAATTTTTAACCGCTTTCTCAATGACCCCGCCACCCAACCCTGGCAATCTGCTGCGGCCGCCGAAAACATTAACGCGGCGGCGACATTCCCGCTGATGCGCGGCGGCCACTGTGTCGGCGCGATTGCCGTTTATTCTGAAGAACAGGACTATTTCACGCCCGACCTGATCGGTTTAATGCGCGGGTTGACCGACGACCTTTCTTATGCCCTGGATAATCTTGACCGCGAACAGCTGCGGCTCAAAGCCGAGCATGAGCTGCGCATTGCGGCGGCAGCATTTGAATCCCAGGAAGGCATCTTAGTGACCGATGCCAACGCCATTATTCTGCGTATCAATAAGTCGTTTACCGAACTATCCGGTTACAGCGCCGACGAGATTGTCGGCAAACCCACCAACATACTCAAATCAGGCCAGCAGGATAGTGCCTTTTACACCGCCATGTGGGACAGCATTAACCGCGACCGCTATTGGCAGGGCGAAATCTGGAACAAAAGGAAAGACGGCCTCATTTACCCCGAATGGCTATGTATCACAGCCATCACCGACACAGAAGGCACCGTCACCAACTACGTCGGCACCTTTACCGACATCAGCCAGCGCAAGGCCGACGAAGAGCGCATCAAAAACCTGGCCTACTACGATTCCCTGACCACGCTGCCCAACCGCACCTTACTGTTCGATAGGCTCAAACTGGCGCTGAACACCAGCAAGCGCAACAAAACCTACGGCGCGTTGATGTTCCTCGATCTTGACAACTTTAAGTCGCTTAACGACACCCTCGGCCATGACCGGGGCGACCAATTGCTGATAGAAGTCGGTCGCCGCCTGCAAAGCTGCGTGAGGGAAGCTGATACCGTTGCCCGCCTTGGCGGCGACGAATTTGTGGTGATGCTGGAAGCGCTTGACCAACAACAGCCGGAAGCCACTGCCCAAGCCCACGCCATTGCCGAAAAAATCCGCAGCACACTGGCTGAGTTCTACCTGCTGAAAAACAACCTCGAAACCACCCCGGATGCCGTGGTCGAACATTATTCCACCGGCAGTATCGGTTTTGTGCTATTTCTCGGCCACGAAACCAGCAGCGAAGAACTGCTCAAACGCGCCGACCTCGCCATGTATCAGGCCAAACAAGCCGGACGCAACACCATACGCGCTTTCGTCTCCGAAATGCAGGACACCCTGAACCTGCGCACGGCATTGGAAACCGATTTGCGCAATGCGCTAGAACGCAACGAATTGAGCCTGCATTATCAGGTACAGGTCGATGTAACGGGGCAAGCCGTCGGCGCCGAAGCGCTGATACGTTGGAACCAAAGCGAACGCGGCATGATTTCACCCGCCGAATTTATTCCGCTGGCCGAAGAAACCGGGCTGATTTTGCCTATCGGCACCTGGGTGCTAAGACAAGGCTGCGAAACCTTGGTGGAATGGGCCAAATACCCCGAAACCCGCCAGTTGAAACTGGCCGTCAATGTCAGCAGCCGACAGCTAAGCCAGGATGACTTCGCCGAGCAAGTATATGCACTATTGGCAGAAACCGGCGCGAATCCGGCGCGGCTTAAATTGGAAATCACCGAATCGGTCATCGTCGATAATGTGGAAACCACCATTGCCAAAATGCAGGCCGTCAGGCAATTGGGCGTCAACTTTTCAATGGATGATTTCGGCACCGGTTATTCATCGTTGTCTTACCTGCAAAAACTGCCGCTGGAACAACTGAAAATAGACCAGTCATTCGTCAGGAATATGGCCTTTAACAACCATGACTCCGCCATTATCCGCACCATCCTCGCGCTAGGGCATAACCTGTCCCTTAACGTCATTGCCGAAGGCGTGGAAACTGAAGTCCAGCGCGACCACCTGACTCAATACGGATGTCGGGTGTTTCAAGGCTATTTGTTCGGCAGGCCGATGCCTTCGGAACAATTCAGACTCAGTTTGTCAAACAAACAGACTAAAACAACCGCCCTTGCAGAACCCACCCAAAGCTAGGACTACATTATCAAACCGCCCAAAACCCTGCTGTTTGCTCTGATACTGGCCGTTTCCCAGCCTTATGTTTACGCAGGCACCGACTCACCCTATCTGAAAGGCGGCAAAATCGACGCCTTTTACGACCGCAAAGACAACGGCGATTTCCAGGTCAACAGCCTGTTATGGAGCCCCGGTTTTAAAGGCGGTTATGGCGTCAACGTTTCCGAAACAGGCGGCGAGGATACTCACTATTTTGGCGGCTTTGCGCGTCCCTTGCTGACTCGCCCGGAATTGGGCGATTTGATTTTGGGCGCACAAGAGATTCTTCGCGGCGATGCCAAACAAACCGAAGTGCAAGGCGAATACCGTTTGTCGTCAGGGCTAGGTTTTGGCGGCGGTTTCGTCGACAGAAACTTAAGCGACCAGGACATTAAATTTGCCAAGATTTCCTACCGCAAGCAATGGCAGTCGATTAATTACATCGTGTCCGCACAATGGCAGCGTTTCCAGGAACGCGATTATCCCGGTGGCTACATCGCCCTGTACAACAAACAATTAATGGCGACTTGGGGCAACGACGGCGAACAATGGCGCGGTACACTGGGCTATGTCGCCCCCGATCAGGGCGCTGATAAATTAAGACCGGCACTGGAAGTGTTTTATATGGACAACAGCATCGGCAAAATCAATGGCTCCAAAGATGTGTGGATCACCGGCAGCCTGGGCTTTCGCAAAGGTTTTTTAGGTCATGAATCGCGGCTAGGACGCGGCATGGGGCCGACCGGCGTCGAATTTGCCAACCCGATAGGCTATCTGAACCCCAACTTCAACCGCCGCCTGACCGCGTGGGAAGTCGGCGACTTCATCAATTTCCGTTTTATCCACCGCAGCCTGCCCAATGGCGGCCGCGAACAAACCTTGGAAACCGCCATTTATCCCGCCCAATTTCTGGGTACAGACAGCCTGCTCAACGCACTGTTCGTAGGCTTCGGCGCGACCAGCCCGAATCCAGGCCAAGACGGCATCAGCGGCCTTTTGGGCTATCACAAACGCATTGACAACATCGAATCGAGTTTCAGGGTGCAGCACGATTTCGACCGCGACGACACCACACTTTTTTTCAGCCTGATCCATTGGCTGTAGGCGCAAGGCGCTTAGCTTTTTTGCGTTCTTCGCCCTAAGTATTTCGACCTATTGAAAGAAAAATAATTGCATCTAAAATTATTGTTCGTTGCAGCTTTTAGCCATTATTCAGATACAATTTCTTCTCAACCAACCCAACCACAGGTAATTCCAATGAAACTGTTAAAACCCACTGCCGCTCTACTCCTGTTAATGCCCATCAGCATGATTAATGCCGCTGAAGAACCCAAAAAAGCCGCAGAACCGGCACAAGAAATGACCTCGCATCAAGGCATGGACATGATGAATGGCATGACCGAAGAGCAAAAAGACCAGCATCTGCGCGCCAGGCAGGAACAAATGCTGATGATACATGACCTGTCCAATAAAATTTTGGCCGAACCGGATGCGGAAAAAAAAGAAGAATTAAAAAAACAACACCGTGAACTGATGAAGGCACACCACGCCCAAATGATGGGACATCAGCAACATAAGAAAGAGCGCAAACAACACAAACAGGAACATAAAAAATAGTCCGGCAGACGCCTCAAGCATCCAACTTGGGGCGTACCGACCGCACATTATAAAAAATAAGCCCTTCTAAATTCGAGCTATTACCACTCCAGCCGCGACGTAGGCGTCGCCCCCACATCGCGGCGGCTAGACATTGCAGACAACACCGCCTCCACCCAACTAAAGCCTATCCTTTCTTGTTCAAGCCGCAGGTTTTTGCCCAGCCGGTTATCGCGCAAATCATCGTAGAGTGCCGCTTCATCCGCATTCAATCTGGGCAAATCACGCAACGTCTGTTTTTCTTCCTCGCCCCATTGCGCGGCAAAGGCCAATAAGGTAGGGCGATCCATCAGCAGCGATTGCACGTGCGCGAACTGGCTACGCAACTGATCGAGAATGGCAAAACCATGGGTGTCAATATCGCCCCAGTAATTGATAGTGCAGCGCGACAGCCATTGAGCCTTGGCCAACATATCAAAACCGTAGCCTGCGCCGAAAATGACCAAACTGTCCTGGTGCGGCGGAAACGCCAAAAAATTGATTTCGTTTTCGGTGATGAATACTTTTTTAACCCTAGGTTCAAGCCGCGCAAAACTCTCGGCATCCAGCGTCATATCCTGCACCGACCCACCCGGCAACAGCGCACAGGCAGGATCAAGAACGCGAAAACGAATGCGCAGCGGTTTATCGCGAAAGCCGTAACGCTGACAAAACTGGCTGACACCCGATGCGCTAAAATCAATCGCTTCAGGCGGCAACACCAAGTCCAGCAATTCTAAAAGTACGCCGCGATGGGCTTCGATAAATTTGCTGTGGACACCGGCAATGTCCACTTGCCGAAGATAAACGCCGGGGCGCGGATGCTGCTTTAGCCAAATGACGATGTCCAGCAAACGGCTCCAGTCGTCTGACAAGGCCAAGGCGCGCAAGGGTCGTTTAGCCAACCAGCCCGACAAACGCGGCTGGCGTTGTTGCGTTTGTTCCAGCAAGGCGGCAAAGCGCAAGGCTTCCGGGCGTTTTCCGATCAGCGCCAAGGCATCTTCCAACGTATCAATCCAAAGCTCTTGCGGCAGTGCGTTAGCACCCAACAGCCGATGCCTGAATTCGCGCATCTCTACCCGGCAATGCGGCATTTTCCGAAGTTCGGCACTCCAGTTTCGCACCTCGTCAAAATGCGCCGTCATCTCGCTTGCAGTCGGCGTTTTTAGCTGCAAACGCCTTGGGAATAACGGCTCGCCGCTCACCAGACTGGACAATAGTTCGCCACGCTCCCACAGCTTTTGCAGCTGGGCGCGTAAATTGGCAGGTTTCGTCCACTTGATTGTCATCCGGCCAGCTTCGCTTTTTCCTCGCGATATTCCTCAATCGACAGGTTGCGCAGCTTGGAGGCGCGGCCTTCCTCGTTGTGGACGAAGCCGACGCTGGACACGAAAGGCTCGATGATATGGATTTTTTGCAGGGGCGTGACGATCAATAATTGCAGATTGAGTTGCGCGAACAAGCGCAAGCCATATTGCGCCGATTCATCCGAGCCGCGCCCGAACGCTTCGTCAATGACCACAAAACGGAACGAACGCGAACGCACCGCGCCCCATTCTAGGCCAAACTGATAGGCCAAACTCGCGGCAAGAATGGTGTAGGCCAATTTTTCTTTTTGACCGCCCGACTTGCCGCCGGAATCGGAATAATGCTCGTGCTCGCTGTCGTCCTCGCGCCAACGTTCGCTGGCGGCAAACACAAACCAGTTACGCACATCGGTGACTTTCGCCGTCCAGCGGCGATCCGGTTCGGACTGGCCTTCGCGTCCGCGAAAGCGCTCGATAATGGCTTTAACTTGCAGGAACTTGTTTTCGGAATATTGGCTGTCCTCAGAACCGGTCAGCGCGCCTTCGGTACAGGCGCGCAACTCGGTCTGGAAATCGCGGATGTCGGCATCCGGCGTTATCTGCGCTTCCAGCACGATATAGCGGCCGGTATTGTAATCAATGCGGGTCAGCGACTGGTTAATCAGCGTGATGCGCTCCTTGATGGTTTCGCGCTCGCGGTTCAGTTGCGAATTAAAATTGGCGACTTCGCGGATAGTATTTTCGTTCAGCAGTTCTTTAAAGCGCGCCTCGAAACGCGGCAAATCATCTGCTTGTAATTGCGTAAGCATGCTGCGGTATTCCGGGCCAGATTCGATGCTGGCATCGACTTCGGCAGTCTCCAGCTTAAAGGCTTCGTTATAAGCGGCCATGGCCTGGATGATTTTGTCGCGCAAGCGTTTGATTTTTTGGTCTTCGCCCTCGATTTTCTTTTGCAGGCCGTTATGCACCTCGCGCTCGCGGTTGTCGCAGGACTCGACCGAGAGCTGATGCTCGCCCAATGTTTCGCTACTAAGTGCTTCAAGACGCGCAAAATAACGGGCATGATCGACATCTGCGGCATCAAGCAGCGCTTGGGTATCATGGCGCAACGTTTCGGCGGCTTCACGTTTGGCTTGGGTGCCGCCCAATTCACGCGATTTTTCAGCCAACAAGGTCTCGGTATCGGCCAGTTCGCGCAGCAATGCCTGCAAGCGTTCGCTCAATTGTTTGAGTACGTCGGAAGCCGATTCCAGCTTGTGTTTCTCATCAATTAATTGACCAACTTCCACCGCTAACGACTGCCAGTCGAGTTCGCGAAAATCATCATACGTGTCCAGTTTCGACAGCGCAGTCAGTTGCTCTTTCAACCGGTTTTGCTGGTTTTGAATGGTGCCGATAAAACGCCCCAATTCGCCCAGCGCCGCCGCCAACTGCTTGGCATTGGCTTCCAGCGCGGCAATTTTTGCCGCATTCGTCCAACCCAAGACATAGCGGCTGCGGTCATCCAGGCGGTGACGGTCATCCTTTTCATGGCGCTCGCCGGGCGCTTTGACCTGGCCTGCGCGGGTAATAGCGCGGGTCTCGCGCCGGAACTGCTCAGCGGTCGCACAACAAGCCACATCAAAGCGGTGCGCCAACTCGCGTTCCAGCCAATCGTAAAAAGGCGAATCCGGCTTGATCGCCAGTTTGCGCGCCAGACTGTCTTTATGCAGGCTGGGCAATTCGCCGCGACTGCCCTGGCGTATCCGAAAATACACCAATCGCCCCCGCAACTGGGTTTTATCAACCCAAGCCGCCACTTCCACATAATGCTCATCCGGCACCAACAGCGACAAACCGAAATTGCGCAACAGCCGTTCGGCGGCGCCTTCCCAGTCGCTTTCCTGTTCATGCACCTGCAACAATTCGCCGATAAACGGCATGTCCGCCTCAGACAAATTCAACGCTTTGCACAAGGCGCCGCGCATAGTGATCTGTTCCGCCGGAATATTGCTGCGCCGCGCTTTTAGGCTGTTGATTTCGGCGCTCAACGCATCATGTTCCTGCTTACCTTGGCGCAATAACACGCCTTGTTCGGTAAGCTGGTTTTGCAAATCGGCCTCTTGTGCATAGGCCGCCTCGGCCAAGGCCGAAAAACGCTGGCGTTGCGCAAGAAAACCAAGCTCGTCGCCAACCGGATTTTCGCCCACAGCACGCGCCAATTTGGCATAACGCTGCGCCCTGGTTTCGCGATTTTCGCGCTCCTGATTCTTTTGCGCTATTTCTGCGCTCAGCCGTTCCAAACGGTCGCCGCCGTTGTCGGCAATGCTTCGCCTGAGTTCATCCTGTTCGGCGCGTTGCGCATTCTGGCGTTCGGTAAGCCGCTTAATCCTGGCATGTTGCCGCTCCTGTTCATCACTAAGACCGGCAATGCGCTTATCCAGCAAGGCCAATTTCAGACCGGCAAAATAAGTCCTGAGCGCGTCGCGGCAGGCGCGTAGCTCCTCGCCTTGCGCCACCAATGCCGAATGGCGGTCGCAATCGCCGACCAGCGGCGTCAGCATCTCCAACTGACGTTTGGTTTTTAGCACCGCTTCATGGGCACGGTTCAGGTTGTCGAAATGACCCAGCAAAGCCTCAATGCGCGGCGCCACCTCAAACGGCTCCAGCATGTGACTGCGCACAAAGTCGGTCAGATTGCCGACTGATTTCATCGACACGGTTTGATGAAACAGCTCCAGTGCTTGTTCGTTTTCAATGCCGAAACGACGCCGAAACCAGGCGCAATAAGGCGGAAAGCTGTCAAACACCTCCGCGCTCAAGCCCCGCAATTTCTTGCGTAAAGCGCCAATGTCGGTGCCGAAACGGGAAAAATCGGCGCTAATCGTCAGTGCCCGTTCAGCGCCAACAAAAAAGCGCGCAGGCTGGCTTTGTGCGTCCTTCATCCAAAAAACTTGCGCTAAGGTCACGGTCTGATCGTAACCGGCGTTATGAAAAACACCCAGTATCACCGAATAATTATTGTGGTCGCGCAAGGCCACCGGCTTGGCGGTTCCGCTAAGATCATTGCGCTCTGACTTGTAGTGGCCGAGCACATAAGAACGCAGGCTGCGCTCTTTGTTGTCGGCACCGGCGGCCTTGTTGTAGGCGATGCGGTGCGCCGGCACTAACAAGGTGGTGACCGCATCGACCAGCGTTGATTTGCCGGAACCGATGTCGCCGGTCAGCAAGGCATTTTTGCCGTCCGGGTTAAACGCCCACACGCGGCCATCAAAAGTGCCCCAATTAAACACTTCCAGACGGTGCAGGCGAAAACCGGACAGCGCATCGTCGGCGGTGAAATCCAATTCCAATTGTCCCTCATTCATAGTGCATTGCCTTGTTCGCTAGTTTCCGCCGTCGCCCCGTTAAGCAACTGCGCCTGATAAGCCGCTAACTGCGCATCAAAATCAGCCAGCCATTGCGCATCGACAAAAGCTTTGAGAATGCGCGGCACCTCGAACATGGCGGCTTGTTTGCCCTGATTGGCACTGACTTTGAGTTTGCGCAAAAAGCCCAAATCGACCACCTTGTTGAGCTGGGTATCAATCTGGTCAATCAATTTGGCCTCATTACTGCTTTCGGGCAGAAACACCCGGATCAAATCAACAATTTCGCTACGCGACAACACCAGCCGCGTGTCACCGCCACTGGCATCAAACTCGGCCAATTTCTTGCGCAACAGCGCCAGCAACAAACTGACCGGAAACGACAACGGCCGTCTGGCTACCAGACGCGGCAGTTTGGGGGCGGCATCGTCTTCGTTGTCGCTGCGTGCGCGCAAAAAGGCATAGCCTTCGGCCTCGTCCAACACCAATTCCAGCCCCAACACCGCAACATAATCGCGCACCCGTGCCTGCAAATTGAGCAAACTCGCCCAAAGCCCGGCCTCCGCTTCCTGATAAATCACGCCTTTGAGCAGCACAATCACCAAGGCCGATAAATCGTGGCTGGCGGCAGGCGGATCAAGTTGCGATTCAAGTTGTTGTTCTGTCATGCTTATCTCACAAAAATAACGCGCGGCAAATGCGCCTGTTTCATCGCGGCCACGCCATCCGGCTGTTCGCGTATCCACACAATGGTTTCAACCGCCTCTTCATCGAGCACGGTCTTGAAGCTGTCGTTGGCCAGTTGTAAATAGGCTACCAGCTCGGCCAGTCCGTGCTGCAACGGTTGTAACGCGCACAATTCACTGAGGGTAATTTGCGCTCTATCCTGCAAGGCATGGCGAATATGCCGCGCCAACTGTGCCTTATCGATGACAATTTGCGAATACAAGGCGCCTGCATCTATTTCGTCATCGCCGATTTCCAATTCAATATCGCTAATCACCGGCTTGATGGCGGGCGTGTACAAAGGCCGCTCCATCGGCAATTCGATGTCGGCTGCGGTGTCGGCAATGCTCATAATTTGCGCGGGCAGCGGCGCGCCGCGAAGTTGTAGCGCCTTGGCTTCGATGCCGTGCAGAATGTCCATAATCCGCCGGTTTTCCAGCCAGGCTTGATCATCGAGAAAACGCCGTAATTGCTGCGACAGCTGAGCCACGGTGCGCTGCGTATGTTCGCCCGCTTCCAGCCAATCGTAATGTACGCGGCGCAGGCGAGCATCAGGTTTGAGTTCAAGCACTGGGGATAAATTCAACACGCGTTCGAGCAAATTCGACAGCTCGTCCTGGCGGCTACTGGACATCAAAAAATCCCAAAAAGCGCGAAAACTGCGGCCTTGGTCGGAATCGGCAATGGCGTCGCGCTCGCCCATAATGTCTTCCAGCAACGCGCCTTTTGAGCCTTCCCACAACGCAATGCGTTCGCGCACCCGCCGATCCAGGCCGCGAAAGTTGTGTTCGACTTCACGGAAATCGGTCAGCAGCTCACGCGCCAGCTGAATGAACTGCTGGAAGCGGTCTTTGACGGCGGTGTCGTCAAGTAAAGGCAGGTCGCCTGCGGCAATGCGGGCAATTTCGGCATCAATGTCATCGCGGCGCTTGTGCAACTCGGCAATGCGCGTCTTAGGGTCGGTTTCGCTGCCTTCGCTCATTTGTTTGAGCAACTCGAACAAAGTCAGCAAACGTGATTCGGTACCGACAAAACTGCGCTCAGTCAGTGTGCCCAGCCAAGCGGTGGCTTTTTCTGTAGACGGGGTCAAATCGAACTGCGCTTCGTCAGAACCCTGCTGATAGAACTTGCGCAGCCAGCCTTTTTCAGTAGCCGCCCAATCGTTGATGTAGTCGAGCGCGGATTTTGGAAATGCCGATGCCCCCAGACGTTGGCGCAAAGCAAACAATTCGTCTTCCAGCGCCTCGGCCAAATCGGCTTGCGCCATGACCCGGACATTAGGTGCAATGAAAACACGGTGCAAAAAACTGGCAATTAACGGCGCATGGGGGGAATTAAGCAAGCGCCAAGCCGGATGGTTTTGGCGCAAGAGTTCAAGTGTGGCGTAGTCCAGACTCATGTTACAGCCTTACAGGGCGCGGATTTCTTATGCAGCATTCGCCTGTTGCAGCCAAAAATCAAGATCGGGATTGTTTAATAGACGTTCGGCAAAGGCACAGGCTTCAAGCAAATGGGCGGCGGCATTTGCACCTAAGCCTTCGCCCAGTTCAAATGCCTCGCCTTTGATACTGAGCAGAAAACACGGCGGCGGAGCTTGTTTTTTGATCGATTGGTAAACAGCCAGAACCGCCGCTGGACTCATGGCGTGGGTGGTGTAGCTTTTGTCCCGGGCAGGTTCCAATTCGGTAAAATCGAACGCCTTTGCGCAAGCCACCGAGGCATCGACGAACAGCACCAAGCGCCGGTTTTCCAAATCCAGTGCGTGTTCGATTTGCAGCTGAAAGTCAGACAAAATATCTATCTGCGCCAAATCACAACGCGCTTCGACGTATTCCAGCAACAGCGGCCCCAGCGCGTCGTCGCCGCGACTGAGGTTGCCGTAGCCGAACAGCAAGACTGGTTTAGCCATGTTCCCGCTCAATTTGTCCGTCGCTGTGTTTAACTAACTTATCAATCAACTGGCCTTCGGCATCGACCAATTCCAGTTGCAGCGGCATTTTGCCGACCGCATGGGTGGCGCAAGACAAGCAAGGATCGTAAGCGCGTATCGCCACTTCCAGATTGTTCAACAAGGGTTCGGTCAGTTCGCGGCCGGACAAATATTCCGCCGCCACTTGCCGCACCGATTCATTCATCGCCATGTTGTTGCTGGTGGTCGATACGATTAAATTGGCCTTGGTGACGATGTCGTTTTCATCGACTTGATAATGATGGAATAAAGTGCCGCGCGGCGCTTCGATGACGCCAATACCTTCATAGCGTTTTTCGCCTTGCGCAACCAAATCGGAACTCATCACATCGGGATCGTTAAGCAGCACTTTGATACTTTCGGCGCAATGCAGCACTTCAATCAAACGCGCCCAATGGAAGGCCAAGGTGCTGTGTACCATGGCTTCGCCGCTGTGCGCCTTAAATTCAACGCGAGCCGCTTCGGCCAACGGTGTATCAATGTAGTCGCAGTTATTGACCCGCGCCAATGGCCCTACCCGATACCAACCGTTTTCCTGTCCCAATGACAACAAATAAGGAAATTTCATATACGTCCAGGAGCGCACTTCTTCATGGATATAATCGTTATATTTGCAATAATCGACGTGATCCATGATGGTTTCGCCGTGCTCGTTCTTGGCGCGGATGCCGCCATGGTACAGCTCCAGCGCGCCGTCCGGCTTGGTCAAGCCCAAATAGTTGGTGCGCAAGGTGGCAAAATCATCGTAATAAGGCAAATTGGAACAATGCACTTTTTTAATCAGCGCCACCGATGCCGCCGACCAGGCTATCATCTGGTCGATGTCTTCGAGCAAATAATCGCGTTCGGCTTTGGTCAATGATTTGTTCATGCCGCCGGCAATCGCGCCAGTGCCGTGGATGCGCTTGCCGGACACCATGCGGATGACTTCCTGGCCGTATTTACGCAGTTTAACGCCTTGCACGCCGATGTCGGGATATTCGCCCAACACCGCGACAATCGAGCGTTTGCTGATGTCGCTTTCAAAGCCGAACAATAAATCCGGGCTGGATAAATGGAAAAAATGCAGGGCGTGAGATTGCAGCACTTGCCCGAAATGCAGCAGGCGCCTTAATTTGTCGGCGGCGACCGGCAAGTTTTCAGGATCGATGCCAACCAGTTGGTCTATCGCTTTGGCGGCGGCCAAATGATGGCTGACCGGGCAGATGCCGCATAAACGCTGCACCAAAACCGGCAGTTCCCAATACGGCCTGCCTTGAATAAAACGCTCGAAACCGCGAAATTCAACGATATGCAATCTGGCTTGTTGGACTTTATTGTCCGCATCCAGCAATAACGTGACTTTGCCGTGGCCTTCAACGCGTGAAACGGGATCAACGACTACGCGTTTTAAACTGTCCCGGTTTTCGGCTGTTTCTAAATGTTCGTACATAATAATTCCCGTATTTGTTATTTCTTATAATGATGCTTACAGCTAATAACAATCAGTCTATCGGCTTCCACTTTATACACTAGACGATGCTCATCATTAATGCGGCGCGACCAATAACCTTGTAATTCATGTTTTAAAGCTTCGGGTTTACCTAAGCCAGCGTATGGATTACGAGTAGTTTCTTTAATCAGGCTGACAAGACGTTTATAGAGTTTTTTATCTTCAACCGCCCAGTTGGTAAAAGCCTCAAAAGCGTCTTGTTCAAAAGAGATATTCATTACAGATCGTTTATATCCACAGTGACCAATTTACCCTGTTTGACATTGTCTATCGCTTTTAATAGATGCGCCTTGTTAGCAGGATCACGCAATAAATACTCGGTTTCATCTTGTTCGGCTTGTGCTGTTTCGCAAATAGCAATTTCAATATCTTGGTGCTGAAACTGCGCTTTGATGGATGCTATAAAATTTTCATTTAGCTGATCTGCATTGATTTTATAAACCGCGTACATAACTTTCTCCTCACTTATTGAGCAACCTAATCAATCGTAATGAACCAACTCATAAGGCAATGACGGCTCGCGCCCTTCAATCAAATCGGTCAGAAATTTCCAGAACACGTCTGCCGAGGGCGGACATCCAGGCAAGTAATAATCAATTTTGACGATTTCGTGAATCGGATGCACCTGGTTCAACAGCAAGGGCAATTCTATGTCGCTCGGAATTTTCGGATTTTCTACGCCAATGCCGTCTAAATAAGCCTCGTTCAAGCATTCCTCCAGCGGAATATGATTGCGCATCGCGGGCAGTCCGCCGTTAATCGCGCAAGCGCCAACCGCAACCAGAATTTTGCAGTTATCGCGAAACTCCCGCAACACATGCACGTTTTCCGAATTGCACACGCCGCCTTCAATCAAACCTATATCGCAGTTAGTGCAATGCTCTATGTCGGTGATCGGCGAACGGTCGAATTCGACGAGTTCAGCCAGTTGCAGCATCCGCTCGTCTATATCTAAAAACGACATGTGACAGCCGAAGCAGCCTGCCAGCGATGTTGTTGCTACTCTGATTTTATTTGCCATGTTTAGAATGCTCCGTAGCCAAGCTCACTTGATCGATTTGTTTGTGATCGTAAATACGCTCACCTATCGGCACCTGATAACCGGTACGTTTAACCAACAGTGCGCCAGTTGGGCAAATGTGTACGGCTTGGTCGGATGCGTCAATATCGGTATCTTTTAACAGGCCGCTTTGCGCATTGACAATCAAATGCTTGTGGATGCCGCGCCCGCTGATGGCGAACACGTCTTTACCGTCTTTTTCGTGGCTGGCGCGAACGCACAGCGTACAAAAAATACAGCGGTTATGATCAATCATCACCTCGGCATGAGAGGCGTCAACCTCACGATCCGGATAGAACAGCGGAAAGTGGTTATCGAGCATGTTCAAATGATAGGCCACGGCTTGTAGCTGGCAGTTGCCGGTTTTTTCGCAGGACGGGCAAAAATGATTGCCTTCGACAAACAGCATTTGGGTGATTTTCTTTCTATCCTCAATCAGCTCTTCGGTCTGATTGAGGATGTCTTGCCCTTCTATAGCCGGATAGGTGCAGGCGGAACAGTTGCGTCCGTTGACGTTGACTGTACACAGCTTACAACTGCCGTGCGGGGTAAATTCGGGTTGATGACACAAATGCGGAATGTAGACGCCGGCCGCCATGGCGGCATCCATGATGGTCTGTCCATCTTCGAAAGGAATAGTTTTGCCATCGATAGTAATTGTTTTACTCATGTTCATTCACCTCAATTTGATTCAAATGCGCCCCGGCATCATCCCGATTCGCCATGCGCCGAGCTGTTTCCAGTGCTGCATCCAAATCAAAACCAGGTTCATAGCTGATGACTTTTAATTTATTTTGGTACAAATCCGGGTAGCGTTCCAGTGTGGTCAATATCGGATTGGCCGCGGTTTGTCCAAGGCCGCAATGGCTATGGTTTTTGACCAGTTGGCACAGCTCTTCGAGTGCGACCACATCGCCGGCCGAGCCGTGACCTTCGACAATTTTATCAAGTTGTTTTTGCAACAACGAGGTGCCGACCCGGCACGGCGTACAAAAGCCACAGCTTTCATGCGCGAAAAAGTGTGCGAAATTATGCACCATGTCGAGGATGTTGCGACTGTTGTTAAAAATGATAAAGGAACCGCCGGTGGCCAAATCTTCAAAAGCCAGTTTGCGCCCAAACTCCTGATTGGAAATGAAAGTGCCTGATGGGCCGCCGACTTGAACGCCTTGCACATCATCAGCGCCGCAATTATGGAGAATGGTTTGAATGGTGGTGCCAAAGGGGTATTCGTAGATGCCGGGGCGGGCGCAATCGCCGCTGATGCTGAGAATTTTGGTGCCTTTGGATTTTTCGGTGCCGATGCCTGCAAACCAATCGCCGCCATTAACCGCAATAGCGGCCGCCGCCATAAATGTTTCGACATTATTGACCACGGTCGGTTTGCCCAAGTAGCCTTGGGTGACGGGATAAGGCGGACGGTTGCGTGGAATACCAGCCTTGCCTTCCAGCGATTCGATCAATGCGGATTCCTCGCCACAGATATAAGCGCCGGCACCAAGGCGAATTTCAATGTCGAAATCCAGCCCTTCCCGCAGAATGTTGCTGCCCAACAAGCCGTTTTGACGGCGCTCCTCTAAAATGCCTTGCAACTTGCCGTAAAGATGCAAATACTCGCCGCGCAAATACAAAAAGCCCTGTTTGGCGCCAATAATCGCGGCGCAAACCGTCATGCCTTCAAAAACATGATCGGCATAGGTATTTAATAAAACCCGGTCTTTAAAGGTGCCGGGTTCGCCTTCGTCGGCATTGCACACCACATAACGCACGGTTTCCTGCTCTTCCGAGCAAAACTGCCATTTTGTCGCGGTTTTAAAACCGGCGCCGCCGCGACCGCGTAAGCCCGATTTGTCAATTTCTGCCAGCGTCTGTTGGGCGCCTTGCTTAAAAACCGACTGGAGCGCCGCGCCTTGCCTAGGCGGTTGGCTCAGTAACAAGCCGGATTTAAGGATGTTGTCCTCGACCTGAAATAACTCACTAGGCCATTCGTCCAGCGGTTTTTGTTGCTTAACCAAGTCGGCGATTTTATCGCAAGCAGCACGGTCTAGCCGCGTCAAGGCATGGCCGTTGACCAGGCCAGCAGGCCCTTGGTCGCACATGCCGGTACAGGAGGTCTTGTCCAAACTGACCACGCCATCGGCACTGGCTTCGCCTACAGCAACGCCCAGTTTGCCCGCCAGATAAGCCAGCAGGTCTTTGCTGCCGAGCATGTGGTCGGTGATGGAGTCGCTGATTAACAGCTCGTATTGCCCTCTCGGAGTCAAATGAAAAAAACTGTAAAATTCAATGACGCCGATGATTTGCGTTCGGGCAATACTGAGTAAGTCAGCTAGCTGCTCAATAGCCTCCTCTGGAATATAATGATAACGGGATTGGATTTCCCTTAAAATCTGCAACAAATGCGTTGCCTGATGATGATTGTTTTCTACGAGACCCTGAATAAATTGTTTCACTTTATCTCCCTGGCTTTATCTTTGGATGTTTGTCGATATGATATTAGCGAATTATTGCATTAAGGTTAATTCCCCTACTGCGGCCCACTATATCCCACTACTCTAAATAAACCAATAATCCGGCGCAGTCTTTACAGCCCCCCATTAAACGGCATCTCATTCATGGCAAAAAAATCAACACCATTCAGGTCGGCGCTATCCTTTCCGAACCGCACTTTCGCTTACCTTTGCAGCCAAGTTGAACAACAGAAACACGTTTTATACAAAGTCCACGAGGTGCTGCCAACGGCAATAGCCCAACATGCGCTGCATTGCGTTGTCCATGGCAAAAAACTGCTGGTTTACACCGATAATGCCGCTTGGGCATCGCAACTGCGTTTTTATAACAGCGCCATTCTCGCCGCCATTGCGCCGGTAACCCGCGAACCAGTCTCAATCATGCAGGTTAAAATTAAAACGGGGGCTATACAAACCAAGCCGCCTAGCCGAAAACCCAATATCCCTTCGGCTGAAAGAATAGAACGCCTTTATCACGACAGTCTGACGATTACTGATGAGCCCTTGAAACAGGCGTTGCTAAGACTTAGCAACACACTGAAAAAACTCTCAGACACCTCCTGACTTGCGGCGAAATCAAGCTGGAGCTGTGTGCATTTAAGTGCTTAGGCGGCCGGTCTGAGTGTTTCTGCCGAACGCATAAAAGAAATCGGCGCCAGGTTATCTTCGTCAAAAGTAACCATTTCCCAAGCGTCTTTATCGTCCAATAAGGCCCGAAGTAATTTATTATTCAAGCCGTGACCCGATTTATAGCCGGTAAACTCGCCAATCAGGCTATGGCCTAACAAGTATAAATCGCCTATCGCATCCAGAATTTTATGTTTGACAAATTCATCGGCATAACGAAGGCCGTCTTCATTGATGATTTTATCGTCATCCACCACAATGGCATTGTCCAGGCTTCCGCCTAAAGCCAGGTTATTTTGCCGCAGCATCTCAATATCTTTCATGAAACCGAAAGTCCTTGCCCTGCTCACTTCCTTGACAAAGGTCGTCGATGAAAAATCCATCGTCGCGGTTTTGACATGGTCTTCAAAAGCCGGATGTTCAAAATCAATGGTGAAGGTGACTTTAAAGCCTTCAAAGGGTTCAAAAGACGCCCACTTATCGCCTTCTTCAACCCTTATACTACGTTTGATACGGATATACTGCTTCGGGCTGTCCTGCTCCTCAACCCCTGCAGACTGGAGCAAAAACACAAAAGGCCCGGCACTGCCGTCCATAATAGGCACTTCAGCGGCGCTGACATCGATAATCGCATTGTCTATGCCTAATCCGGCAAAAGCCGACAGCAAATGCTCGATTGTCGATATTTTCACATCACCGGCAACCAGCGTGGTCGACAGCACCGTTTCGCCAACATTTTGCGGCGTCGCCTCAATGGTCAGCGGTTCATCCAAATCGACCCGACGGAAACGGATACCTGTATTTGCTTCCGCCGGGCGTAAAGTCAAATAAATTTTATCGCCCGTATGTAAGCCTACACCGGTTGCCCTGATTGTGTTTTTTAAAGTTCGCTGTTTGATCATAAAATAAATTACGCGTAGGTAGGGATGGATTAGCATAATGCAACCCGACAAATTAATGCCGTACTCATTGGCTTACGGCGCATTTTCGGCACCGTAAGCCAACCTGCCTAATCAGCTTGGCGCCTTAAAAAAGCGGGGATGTCCAGATAATCTAAATCCATGTCCTTCTTAGGTTGGGCGCCAAAGCGGGTTTCCCTGCCTTCGGTTTTGTTGCGCATGACAGTCGGCTTATCCAGACCTTCATAGCTGACTTCACCGCCGACATTTTGGTTCACGAAACCTGCGGTCGCTTTAGGCGACATCTTAACCGCCCGCGTCGGCAAACCCATGCCGGTGGCAACAACCGTGACTTTAATCTCGTCATCCAATTCGGGATTTATCGACATGCCGATTTTAATCACCGCATCTTCCGAAGCGAATGCGTGGACAATATTACCCACTTCGTCAAACTCGGCTATGCTCATGTCGGCGGCAGAAATGTTGACCAAAATGCCGCGTGCGCCCTCCAGGTTAATGTCTTCCAGTAACGGGCAGGCAATGGCCTTCTCGGCCGCCTCCCTAGCACGGTACTCGCCGTTTGCCGAACCTGTGCCCATGATCGCAGCACCCATCCCGGTCATAACCGTCCTGACATCGGCAAAATCAACGTTAATCATGCCTGGATGCACAATCAGCTCGGTAATGCCTTGCACCGCATCCAGCAACACATCGTTTGCCGCCTTGAATGCGTTGGTCATAGACATATCGTTGCCCAATACCGGCAGCAATTTTTGATTCGGAATAGTAATGAGCGAATCCACGTACTTTTCCAGTTCAGCGATGCCTTGCACTGCCGTTATCATTTTCTGTTTGCCTTCAAATGAAAACGGTTTAGTGACGACGGCAACGGTCAAAATACCCATGCCCCTGGCGATTTCGGCAATCACCGGAATTGCGCCGGTACCGGTGCCGCCGCCCATGCCTGCGGTCAGGAAAACCATATCGGCACCCTGTAAAACTTCCCGGATACGGTCTTTGTTTTCATCGGCGGCCATTTTGCCGACTTCAGGATTGGTGCCAGCACCCAAACCTTTAGTCAATTCCACACCTAACTGGATAATGGTATCAATATCCAGTTTTCTTAATGCCTGCGCATCGGTATTCGCGCAAATGAACTCAACCCCCTCAACAAGGCTACCCACCATGTGGCTGACGGCATTACCGCCGCCGCCGCCGACACCAATTACCTTGATGACGGCATGTTCATTGTTCATGTCCATTAATTCATATTTCATTGCCACTGCCCCTTACCCTTAGTTATCTTAAAAACTTTCAAAAATTACCCTGAAACCAATGCTTCATTCTTTCAAACACGCTAGGCGCATCAGCATCGATACTTCTGCCCATGCCCTGATGTTCCTTGCCGTACATTAACAAACCGACCCCTGTCGAGTGGATCGGATTTTTTACCACCTCGGTCAACCCTGTCACATTTTGCGGCCCGCCCATGCGCACCGGCATGTGGAAAATCTCTTCCGCCAACTCAATCAGCCCCATGACTTTTGAGCTGCCGCCCGTCAACACGACGCCGGCGGCAATTAATTCTTCAAAACCGCTACGCCTTAATTCCGATTGCACCAGCAGCATCAGTTCTTCATAGCGCGGCTCAATAATTTCGGCCAAGTTTTGCGTTGAAATCTTGCGCGGCGCCCTATCGCCAATACTGGGCACTTCAATCGTTTCATCAACATTGGCCAACTGCGTCAAAGCGCAGGCATATTTCCGCTTTATATCCTCGGCATTCATCGTCGGCGTACGCAACGCCACCGCAATATCGTTAGTGACCTGGTCGCCCGCTATCGGGATCACAGCGGTATGCTTAATCGCGCCTTCGACAAAAATCGCAATATCCGTCGTGCCGCCGCCAATATCAATCAGGCAAACGCCCAATTCTTTTTCATCATCGGTCAGCACCGAATTGCACGACGCCAATTGTTCCAGCACAATGTCATCGACCTCCAGACCGCAGCGCCGAATGCACTTGACGATATTTTGCGAGGCACTGACGCTGCCAGTGACCATGTGAACCTTGGCCTCCAGACGAATGCCGGACATCCCGATAGGTTCTTTGATGCCTTCCTGAAGGTCAATCACAAATTCCTGCGGCAAGATATGCAAAATCTTCTGATCCGCCGGAATTGCCACCGCCCGGGCAGAATCAATCACCCGGTCTATATCGTACTGCGTCACTTCCTTGTCCTTAATCGCCACGATGCCATGCGAATTAAGGCTTCTAATATGGCTCCCGGCAATGCCCGCATACACCGAACGGATCTGGCATCCCGCCATCAGCTCAGCCTCTTCAATAGCGCGCTGTATCGATTGCACGGTCGACTCCAAATTGACCACGACACCTTTTTTCAGACCGCGCGATGGTGTTGAACCAATGCCTATTATTTCTATATTGCCGTCAATGGTAAGCTCACCAACAATAGCCGCGACTTTCGACGTACCAATGTCCAGCCCGACTATTAAATTACGCTCTGTTTTTTTCGCCATTTTATTTACTCTGCATCACCTTTCGTAAGATTATCCGTCTATTTCGTTTTTTCTGGCCGGTACAAATTTCCGCCAGTCGATGGCTTCAGCGTCAGGTTTCCACGAAATTGCATAACCGTTTGGATACCTTAAATCGACTATGGCCATTTGTTCAACCAACTCCTGCCCCAGCACATCCAGGGTTTTCAAAAACCGTTGCAGCTTCTTCAGCTGTTCATTGCGCCCCAACAATATTTCCAGGCCAGTTGTTAATTTAATCTTCCACGCCCAGCGGTCGTTAATCGTAAACTCCGCCATTCTCATCGCCTGGTCGGCTAATGCGGTATTCACACCTTTCATGATTTCCACCGTCTTCAGCTGTTGCAACTCAGGGCCTTGCAACAACAGCAAGTTAGCAAAAGGCCCCATGTCCTTCGGCGTAATAATCTCACCCCGTGTACTCACCAGCCGTTGCGGCCCCCAGCGCACATAAGGCCTTTTTTCGCGTATCTTAATATCAATCGCATCCGGCCAGACCCGTTTCACCGCAACCGTATCCACCCAGGTCAACTCCGAAACCGCCTGGTGAATGGCCTGCATATCGGCCTCAAAAAAACCGGCTGTCACCAACGGCAGCAAGGCGGCCTTTATCTCATCTTTGCTGAGATACTGAAACACGCCCTCAGTACGCACATATTTAATCGGATTACTGTTCACGCCAAAACTGGCCGCCCAGGCAACCCCCGCCAACAGCAACACAGTGATGATAGTTTTTACCACAGCCATCAACTACTTACCGGCAACTAGTTTGCAAAATGCGCCAGACCAATTCCTCAAAATCGATACCCGCCTGCTTAGCCGCCATCGGCACCAAACTATGGTCAGTCATGCCGGGAACGGTATTAACCTCAATCAACTGATACTGTCCGGCATCGTCGATAAACACATCGACCCGCCCCCAACCGCTAACGCCAACAACCTTGCAAGCGGTTACCGCCAGCTCTTTTAACAGCTGCTCCTGTTCCGCACCTAAGCCGCAAGGGCAGTGATACTGCGTCGTGGTCGCCTGATATTTGGCTTCATAGTCATAAAACGCACGCGGCGTTTCCAGACGGATAACCGGCAATGCCGCGCCAGCCAAGACCCCAACCGTATATTCCTTGCCGCTGACCCAAGCTTCGGCATAAACATCACAGCCGTAGTTTGCCGCCACCGTAAAGGCTTGTTGCAACTCATCGCGATTACTGGCCTTGCTCATGCCAATGCTGGAGCCTTCCTGCGCCGGTTTGACGATGACCGGAAAGCCCAATTTGGCGATACAGGCATCGACATCAGACTGGTTTTCCAACAAATACCATGCAGGCGTGACCAGACCATAACCCTGCCAGCACAATTTGGTGCGCAGTTTATCCATAGTCAACGCCGACGCCATCACGCCGCTGCCGGTATAGGGAATGCCCAAGACTTCCAGTACGCCCTGCAACACGCCATCTTCGCCGCCGCGTCCGTGAATAATATTAAACACCCGGTCAACGTTCAGCCCCGCCAAGGCCTCAATTGGACTAGCGGTCACATCAACCGCAAGCGCATCAACGCCTCTGTTTTTTAAGGCTTGATAAACCGCCGCGCCACTTCTTAATGACACCTCGCGCTCCGCCGCCGAACCGCCCATCATCACCGCGACCCGGCCGAATTGTTGCGGTTTTTCACCGACCATACACACCTCAGTCTGCAAAATGACCCCCTGTTGTTGTTCCACTTTGTCCTGTACATAATAAATCAGCGCCTCAATATCGGCGGCCGTTGCCTGGCCGGTATTGACAATAAAATTCGCATGTTTTTCCGACACACAGGCGCCGCCTATCGCATAGCCTTTTAAACCGCTTTGTTCAATCAAGCGCGCGGCATGATCGCCGTCCGGATTTTTAAAGACCGAACCGCAACTCGGCTGGTTGGTCGGTTGCGTTGCGCCGCGTTTTTCCAGCAAACCTTTGATTTTTTGCTGGCTCGCCACCGTGTCGCCTTGCGGCAAAGCCAAATGACACGCCAAAAACCACTCGTTATCAAAGCCCTTTACCGAACGATAGGCCACGCTAAAATCCTGCGGCAATCTCCGCGTCACTGTGCCCGCCGCATCCAGCATGTCCACGCTGCTAACGATAGCCCAGGTTTCGCCGCCAAAAGCCCCTGCATTCATTTTTAAAGCGCCGCCCATAGTGCCGGGTATGCCCGCCAAAAACTCAGCACCGACCAAGCCCCGCTCCCCGCAAAACCTTGCAACGTGGGCACAGGGCACGCCCGCCTCAACATAAACCGTGCCGTCATCAGCCAAGCGCATTTCTTTTAAGCGGCCTTTGGTATTAATCACCGTGCCGCGTATGCCGCCATCCCTGACCAGTAAATTGCTGCCTAAACCCACCCATAACACCGGTTCAGATGCCGGTAATGTTTTTATAAAATCGATCAAATCCTGCCGGTCATGCGGAATGTACAAGCGATCCGCCGGGCCGCCCACGCGCCAACTGGTGTATTTGGCCAGTTTTTCGTCTGTCAGCAAGCGCCCGCGTAGTGCCATGCTCATTTCGTCAGCTTGTCCTGCAAAGCCCCGGCCAACGATTGCGGCAATTGCGCGGCAATCTGCCCGACATTGCCCGCGCCCATGGTCAATAACACATCGTCGGCCTTGACGATACCCGCCAATATCTGCGGCAACTCTTCCCAGTTTTCGACAAACACCGGATCAACCTGCCCGCGTATGCGAATCGCCCGGCTTAATGCACGGCCATCAGCACCGGGAATCGCTGTTTCGCCGGCCGAATAAACGTCCATTAAAATCAGCACATCCACCGTAGACAGCACTTGTACGAAATCCTCAAACAAATCGCGGGTGCGGGTATAGCGGTGCGGCTGGAACACAATCACTTTGCGCCGCTCCGGCCAGGCCTGACGCAAGGCTTCCAAGGTCGCGGCAATCTCGCGTGGATGATGACCGTAATCGTCAACCAAAGTCAGTTTGCCTGCCCCTACCGGCAAATCGCCGTTGATTTGAAAGCGGCGGCCTATGCCTTTAAACGCGCCCAAACTTCTGATAATCGCGGCATCGTCAACCGCCAATTTGGTGGCAACGCTGATCGCCGCCAGCGCATTGAGCATGTTATGCCAGCCCGGCATATTCAACGTCACCGTCAACGACGGATAATCGCCCTTGCGGATGACCTCGAACGTGGTATTCATGCCTTGCTGCTTGATATTGACTGCGCGCACATCGGCGTCTTCATGGACACCGTAGGTCATCACCGGCTTGGAAATGCCCGGCAAAATCGCCCTGACGCCTTCATCATCAAGGCACATCACCGCCAAACCGTAAAAAGGCAGATGGTGCAAAAATTCGGTAAAGGTGTCTTTTAAACGCTGAAAACTGCCTTCATAAGTCGCCATGTGATCCTGGTCGATATTGGTGACTATCGCCATCATCGGCTGTAAATACAAAAATGACGCGTCACTTTCGTCGGCTTCTGCCACCAAATATTGCCCCAAGCCTAATCTGGCATTGCTCCCGGCACTGTTCAAACGCCCGCCAATGACAAAAGTGGGATCAAGCCCGCCTTCGGCCAAAATGCTGGCGGTCAAACTGGTGGTTGTGGTTTTGCCGTGGGTGCCGGCAACGGCAATGCCGAACCGAAAACGCATCAGCTCCGCCAGCATTTCCGCACGCGGAATCACCGGTATCTTTTGCAGATAAGCCTCGTCGATTTCCTCATTGCTACGGTCGATGGCGCTCGATGCCACCACCACATCGACGGCGGCTATATTTTTCCGTTCATGGCCGATATTAATGGTTACGCCCAGGCCAGCCAGCCGTTGCGTCACCGCGCTTTCTTTAATATCCGAACCCGAAACCTGATAACCGAGATTGGACAACACCTCGGCAATGCCACTCATGCCGGTGCCGCCGACACCGACAAAATGTATCCGGTCGATGTTGCCCAAGGCCTGAGTCGGCAGCTGATTGTTCGGGCGGTTCATAAGCCAGTCTCCGCGATGCACACAGCGGCGACAATGTCGGTTGCATCCAGCCGTGCGTATTGTTTTGCCGTGTTACTCATGACATCCCATTGTTGAATGACCTGTGTTATCTGTTCTACCAAGCTTGTTACCGTCAGTTCTTGTTGTCTCAACAGCAATGCCGCACCGGCATCGGTTAAATAGCGGGCATTGGCCGTTTGATGATCGTCAATCGCATTCGGCAACGGTATAAAAATGGCCGGAACGCCTGCTGCCGCCACTTCACTGACGGTCATCGCGCCAGAGCGGCAAATCACCACGTCCGCCCACTGATAAGCCGACGCCATATCTTCGATAAAGGCGTGAGCTTCTGCATTGACGCCTAATTCTTTATAACGCTGGCCGACCTGTTCCTGCATTGCCGCGCCGGTTTGGTGCTTGACCTGTAGCGTACTCCCGAAAGCCGCAATCGCCTTAGGCACCTTTTCATTTAATGCTTTGGCGCCTTGACTGCCGCCAACCACCAATACATTAAGCTGCGCATGTCTTTGCCGACCTTCCGCCGTGCGTATAAACGGCTTTCTTAGCGGATTGCCAGTAAATTGAGCGTTAATTTTTTTGTTAAAACTGCCCGGAAACGCTTCCAAAACTTGATTCGCCATGCGCGCCAGCAGCCGGTTGGTCGTGCCGGGCACTCGGTTTTGCTCATGGATGACCAAAGGGATGCCCAATAATTTCGCCATCAGACCGCCGGGGCCTGCGACAAAGCCGCCCATGCCCAAAACCACGTCCGGTTTGCGCTGCCGCAATATCTTTGCGGCTTGGAAGCAAGCTTTCAGCAATAACAACAGCGCGGTAATAAGCGACAGCCAGCCTTTGCCACGGACACCAGCAACCGACAACCAATCGATGTCTATGCCCTGCTCCGGAATCACCCGGCTTTCCAAACCTTTTTGCGTACCCAGCCAACTGACCTGCCAGCCTTTATCCTGCAATGCTTGCGCTACCGCCAGCGCAGGAAACACATGGCCGCCAGTGCCGCCCGCCATAATCACGATGCGCTTAGCCATAGCGGCGGCTCCTTGTGTGCTTACGCTTTTCGCCGACATTGCCGCTATTGAGTCCGGCAACTTCGTTTTGCACCCGAAACAGCAATGCGACCGCACAACACATGATAATCATGCTGCCGCCGCCGTAGCTCATCAACGGCAAAGTCAAACCTTTAGTTGGCAAAATGCCCATGTTGACGCCCATGTTGACGAAGGCCTGAAAGCCGAACCAAATGCCCAAGCCATAAGCAACAAAGGCGGAAAAACGCAGGCCAACCTGTTCGGCGGCGACACCGATGGCAAACGTACGCCATGCCAGTATTGAAAATAAACCAATAACCGTCACTACGCCGAATAAACCTAATTCTTCGCCAATCACGGAAAACAAAAAATCGGTGTGCGCTTCGGGCAAATAAAACAATTTTTGTATGCCGCTACCCAAGCCCACGCCCAGCCATTCGCCGCGCCCAAATGAAATAAGCGCCTGCACCAACTGAAAGCCGCTGTTCAACGGGTCGGCCCAAGGATCCATGAAACTGGTGACACGCACCAAGCGATAGGGCGAAAAATAAACCAACATCATGGCCAAAACGCCAATGACCGACAACAGCACGATAAACTGCAATAATCTCGCGCCAGCCAGAAACATAATACCCATGGCTATCATCAAGATAACCACGGCCGAGCCGAAATCCGGCTCCAGTAACAACAACACACTTGCCACCGAAAACAGTGTCAACGGCTTGAGCAAGCCATAAGCCGAATTTTGTACCGACTCCTGAAAGCGGGTGACATAGCCGGCCATATAAATTACAGAAAAGAACTTGACCACTTCGGACACTTGTATGCGCATTCCGCCTACCGACAACCAGCGCACACTGCCGTTCACCTTGACGCCGAGTCCGGGAATCAGCACGATCACCAGCAAAAATAAGCCAAACATAAACAATTTAGGGCCGTTCTGCTCCCAGACCCGCATCGGCACCATTGCCACGATGCAACCGAAGAACACACCCAAACCAATATGTATCAGCTGCCTGAGCGGATAATACAAACCGTCGTCAGCCATTTTTATGCCCAAATGCAATGACGCCGACGCCACCATCACATAACCCATCAGCAATAAACTGCTGCTGACAATCAGCAATACCGGATCAACATAAAATCGGGGCGCCCGACTGCGTGGGCTGCGCATTGATGCGCTTTCCGGCCGTTGTTCGCTCATATAAGCGCCACCGATGACGGAAACATAACGCCGGAGCCATCAACCAAAGCCAGCACCGCTTTGGTAAATTTGTCGCCGCGATCCTGATAGTTTTTATATTGGTCCAAACTGGCACAAGCGGGGGACAGCAATACACTCTCACCGGCATCGGCCAAGCCTGCGGCAATCTGTACCGCCTGCGCCATGTTGTCTGCCGAATAAACCGGTACGCAATCGTTCAGCGCCTGTTTGATCAATCCAGCATCTTTGCCCATCAACACCACGCTTTTAGCTTTTTCCTTGATCGCTGGCGTCAACTCGTTCATGTCGGCGCCTTTGGCATCGCCACCGGCAATCAAAACCACCTTGCGCGCATAGCCCTGCAACGCGGCGACGCAAGCGCCAATATTGGTCGCCTTTGAGTCGTTAACCCAGGTTACCCCGCGAATTTCGGCAACACGCTGCATCCGGTGGCTAAGCCCTTTAAATTTACGCAAAGCATCGCACATAATTTGTGCATCCAAGCCTATCGACTCGCCTAAGGCCAATGCCACTAAAGCATTCGCCGCATTATGCCTGCCCTCAAGCGGCAATTCCGCCAGCGGCATCAGCGGCGATTCGTTGTGCATCAGATATTCGCGGCCCTCATGCCCGGCAAGATAAAAATCGGCTTTCGTGTTGATCGAAAAAGTGACGGTTTTTCTGCTGTCATCGCGCATTGAAAAAACAACCGGATCGTCGGCATTAACAACCATGACACCATCGCCCAGGAAAACCCGTTGTTTTTGCCGTGCGTAATCGGCCAAATCAGCGTGTCGATCCAGATGATCGGCGCTGATATTAAGCACCGTCGCCGCCGCCGCGTTCAAGGCCGAGGTGCGTTCCAGCTGAAAACTTGATAATTCCAGCACATAAAACTGCGCGTTTAGCGCCAGCAAATCCAAGGCCGGCGTGCCCAGATTGCCACCGACACCCACCGCAATCCCTGCTGCTTTTACCATCTCGCCAAGCATGGTGGTCACCGTGCTTTTACCATTGGAACCGGTGATAGCCACGATAGGCGCATCGGTGGAACAGGCAAACAGGTCAATATCGCTGACTATTTTGGCGCCGTTGGCAATCGCCTTAATAATCGCCCGCTCATCCAACGACACGCCGGGGCTGACCACCAGATGCGTCGCCACCTGAAATGCAGCTTCATCAAAGCCGCCGGTAAATACAGGGGTATCCGGCATTTGCTGAAAAAACTCGTCCATCATCGGCGGTTTGTCGCGGCTATCGATGATGGCAAATTTAAAGCCCAAGCCGTGCAAATAATGCGCAACCGAAATACCGGTATTGCCGAGACCTACCACCAAAATCTTGGACGCTTGCGGATCTAGGGCAAAGTTTTTGTTCAATAAGGCGGTAATCGCTGCGCTGTCCATTTCTTATCTCAATTTCAAGGTCGCCAGACCAATCAGCACCAAAATAACGGTGATAATCCAAAACCGCACAATAACCCTAGGTTCGGGCCAGCCTTTCAATTCAAAATGATGATGAATCGGCGCCATACGAAAAACGCGTTTTCCGGTCAACTTGAACGAAGCCACCTGAATAATCACTGACAGCGTTTCCATAACGAAAACACCGCCCATAATCATCAATACAATTTCCTGTCTGACTAGCACCGCCAACACGCCTAAAGCGCCACCCAGCGCCAGCGCGCCAACATCGCCCATGAACACCATCGCGGGATAGGCGTTAAACCACAAAAAGCCCAAACCGGCACCGACCAAGGCCGCGCAAAATACAATCAACTCGCCGGAATTGGGCAAATAAGGTATCGCCAAATATTGAGAAAATGTCACGTGGCCGGACAAATAGGCAAAAATGCCAAGACCTGTCGCCACCATCACCGTCGGCATGATGGCCAAGCCATCGAGGCCGTCAGTCAAATTAACCGCGTTGCTGGTGCCGACAATGACAAAATAAGTCAGCACGATATACATCCAGCCCAAATCCAGCATCACGTCCTTAAAAAACGGCACGATCAATTGCGTTTCCGCTGGCAGCAGTGCGGTTTTATACAAGAAAACCGCCGCCGTTAAACCGATAGCCGATTGCCAGGCATATTTGGCCCTGGCCGACAAACCGTCGCTGTTGCCTTTGACCACTTTTCGGTAATCGTCGACAAAACCGATAATGCCGTAACCCAAGGTCACCAATAAGATGACCCAGATATAGCGGTTGTTTAAGTCTGCCCACAACAGTGTGCTGATGGCAATGGCAACCAGAATCAAAGTCCCGCCCATCGTTGGCGTGCCTTTCTTTTCGTAATGCGACTGCGGGCCCAGCTCGCGGATGCTTTGGCCGATGTTGTTGCGGCTTAGTTTCCGGATCATCACCGGCCCTATCACAAACGAAATGATCAACGAGGTTAAAGCGCCAAGAATGGCGCGGAAAGTCAGGTATTGGAACACCCTGAAACCGCTGTCAAAGCTCATCAAATAATCGGCGAAATAAAGTAACATCTGTTATATCCTGAAGCTGTCAACCAGTGCGGCCACTACATTTTCCATGCGCTGAGCCCTTGATCCTTTGACCAAAATCGCTTCATCACCTTTAAGTTCCTGCTTTAACACGCCAATCAATTCATCCTGGCTGTCGAAAAATTGGCCGCCCTGACCAAACGCCTTGACCGCATAACGGGCATCGGCACCGGTCGCCAGAAGACACACGACACCGCTGGCTTTAATCAGCTCACCGATGTCTTCGTGCATCTTTTCGCTATCAACGCCTAGTTCGCCGAAAGCGCCTAACACCAGCCAACGCTCACAGCTGCAGTTAGCCAGCACTGCCAGCCCCGCTGCTAATGACGCTGAATTGGCATTATAGGTATCGTCGATTACGATATTGCCTAAACGGCTGACCAAAGGCTGCAAACGCCCGGTCACCGGCTTGACGTTTTCCAATCCCTGTTTAATCTGCTGTAAATCTATGCCTAAGGCCAGACAGGCAGCGGCGGCGGCTAAGGCGTTGACCACGTTATGCCGACCGGCTAGTTTTAGTTTTATGTTTATTTCGCCAGCTTCACTGACCAATGCAAAGGTCGTGGCGAAAGCGTTATCAACAATTTCTGTGCTGACCGAGTGTGCGCTTACGGCGGCGTCATTCAGGCCAAACGAAACACTCTTTCTTGTCCCGGCCACCGATTTCCAGTAGTCGAAATAAACGTCATCGCGGTTAATGACCGCTACGCCCTCTTGTTTTAGCGTCTGGATTATTTCCCCTTTCGCTTTAGCCACGCCATCGACACTGCCGAAACCTTCGATATGGGCGGGCCCGACATTGGTAATAATCACCACATCGGCAGCTGCATAACGGCTGGTGTATGCAATCTCACCGGCATGGTTGGCGCCCATCTCGATGACCGCATAACGGTGTTGCTCGTTCAAACGCAACAAGGTTAAAGGCACGCCGATGTCATTATTCAGATTGCCTTGAGTAAACAGCGTATTGCCGTTAAGGCTCAATATCGCCGCGACCATTTCTTTAACCGTGGTTTTGCCGTTACTGCCGGTAATGCCAACGACCGATGCCGACGCTTTTTTGCGCCAAGCACCCGCTAGTTCTGCCAAAGCTAGGCGCGTATCGGCAACAACAATATGCGGCACTGTCGGTTCAATACCCTGATGCACGATGGCCGCTGCGGCTCCGGCTTGCTCCGCCTGTGCGACAAAGTCATTGCCGTCGAAATTGTGGCCTTTGATCGCCACATAAAGTTGCCCCGGTTTTATTGCCCGCGTATCAATACTGACGCCTGCGATTTCAATATCATCACCGACCAGCCGCCCCTGTACACAGGCCGCGATTTCACTTAGCATCAGGCTCATTGCTCAGCGCGCCTTTGCAATGCGTCTATCACCACTTGCCTGTCGCTGAAGGGCAGTTTTACCCCATTGATGTCCTGATATTGCTCATGACCTTTACCTGCAATCACCACGCAATCGTTTTTAGCCGCACTTGCCACCACTTTTTGTATCGCCTGCTCTCTGTTTTGAATGATTTCAATTTTAGTCGAACTGCAACCCGTCAAAATATCGTTGACGATGTCCAGTCCGTTTTCATAACGCGGATTGTCATCGGTAATCACTATGTGATCCGCCCAGTGTTCTGCTATGTTGCCCATAAGCGCACGCTTGCCAGTGTCCCTGTTGCCGCCACAGCCAAAAACCACCCATAAAGCCTGTTTGCAATGCTTGCGCAAGCTGGACAAAACCTTGTCCAAGGCATCGGGGCTATGGGCGTAATCGACAAAAATCAGCGGCTCGTTCTCACTGCCAAAGCGTTCCATGCGTCCGTCAACCGGCTTAAGTTTGGCCAATCTTTCAGCAGCCTCGCCCAGCGAAAGTCCCAGCGCCAGCATCACCGTCAGCACAGCCAACACATTCTCGACATTAAAATCGCCGTAGAGCGGCACCTGTACCCGCTGAACCTCGCCTTGCCAACTGACGTCAAAGGCCATGCCATCAGCTTGATGCGTGATAGCGCCTGCACGGACGCACTCACCCGAAGCCGCCATGTTGCCGTTAACGCTAAATTGCCATAGCTGCACCGATTCAGGCACGGCGGCAATCATCTGTGCGCTGTAGTCGTCATCCAGATTGATGACCGCGAAAGCCAAATCCGGCATTTTCAATAACGCCAACTTGGCCTGTAAATAGGCTTCCATGGTGCCGTGATAATCCAAGTGGTCGCGGCTGATATTGGTGAATACCGCGCCAGTAAAGGCCACTGCGTTGACTCGCCCTTGCTCCAAACCGTGCGAGGACACTTCCATAGCCACCGTACGTTTTTTGTCCTGTAATAATTGCGCCAATATTTTCTGGGTTGCCAGCGCATCGGGCGTGGTATTCAGCGTATTGCTGAGCGCCCCCCATTGCCCCCAGCCAAGCGTCCCGATAATGCCGCAATCATCCAGCACTTGACCCAAAAACTGGCTGCACGAGGTTTTGCCATTGGTGCCGGTAATGCCGATAACCGCCATGGAACGGGATGGCTCTCCGTAAAAACGCGCCGCCAAGTCGCCTAATTTCAGGCTCAGATCATCCACTGCAATCATCGGCACCGGCACAGATTTATTGCCCTGCCAGCTTTCCGCCAGTTCCCGTCCCTTGTTATCTGGGTCGAAAATCACGGCACAGGCGCCCTTATCAATAGCTTGCCCGACATGCGTCAAGCCATGCTGCTGAGCCCCGGCCAGGGCAATAAATACATCACCGCGAACCACTTCGCGGCTATCCAAAGCCAAACCGCTGACCGGCCTATCAATAGACGCCGGACCCGGGACTAACTCGCTTAATAGCAACGGTTTCTTCTGGCCTGCCGCCATGTTACGAACCTTGGCGCGTCAGCAAAACCGGCATGTTATCTTGCTGATCGGGCGCCACTTCCAATATTCTTAAAGCCCCCGCCATCACCTTGGAAAACACCGGTGCCGAGACAATGCCGCCATAATATTGGCCGGCCGACGGCTCATCAATCATGACCACAACAATCAGGCGTGGATTCTTTGCCGGTGCCATACCGGCAAAAACGGAAAAATAACTTTTCTCGACATAACCGCCTGCGCCCGCTTTTTTTACGGTTCCGGTTTTACCGGCAGCACTATAACCATCGACCCGAGCCTCATAAGCAGTGCCATCTTTCATCAGCACAGTTTCCATCATGGCCCTGACCCTCTTGGCGGTTTTGGCCGAAAACACCCGTTGCTGATCGACATCTTCATCCCGCTTCAATACACTGACCGAATGCAAAATGCCATTGTCGGCCAACGCGGTATAAGACCTTGCCAACTGCAGAGCCGAGGTACTTAAGCCATAACCGAACGATAGCGTCGCCGTGTCGAATTCATGCCAACGTTGATAATCAAGCAAACTACCATTGGCTTCGCCCGGAAAGCCGGAACCCGCCGCCACACCAAAGCCCAATTTATTGTAAATACCCCAAAAATATTCCGGCGGCATTTTCAAGGCCATTTGGCTCACTGCGACATTGCTCGATTTTTTCAGCACCCCGGTTAAATCCAGCGTACCGTAATTATGCACATCCTTAACCAAGTGCCTGCCGACAGCAAGAACGCCATGCGTTTCAAACATATCGTTCGGCTTAACGTAGCCGCCGTCCAAAGCCGCAGCGACCACAAACGGCTTAACCGTTGAGCCCGGCTCGAAGACGTCGGTCAATGCCCTGTTCCTGTACAAACTTTCCTTTAGGCTTTTTCGGGTATTCGGATTAAATGACGGCTGGTTTACTGCGGCTAAAACCTCCCCACTCTTGGCATCTAGCACCACTAGCGCCGCTGATTTTGCCTTGTGTTGATTAAAGGCTAATTGCAACTCCCGATAAGCCAAATATTGGATACGCTGATCAATGCTGAGTTCCAGATTTCTGCCGGCTACCGGCTCTTTTATATTTTCTACATCTTCAATAATTCGGCGCTGCCCATCCCTGATAACACGTTTGCTGCCGGGAATACCTTTTAATAAACGCTCATACCCCGACTCCAGACCTGCCTGACCGACATCGTCAATATCGGTGAAGCCAACCAAATGCGCAGACACTTCACCGGTCGGATAAAAACGCTTGAAAGCCCGCTCGAAATAAACGCCAACAAGCTTCAATGTCTTTAGTTGATCGGCCAGCACCGGACTCACTTGGCGGGCAATATAAACAAACTGCCTATGCGTATCAGCCTTAGCCATCTCATTAATCTTGCCTTTAGGCAAATTCAACATTTTTTCCATTTGCCTGATTTCATTGGCCTTGCCCAAATCAAGCTCGTGCGGGTTCATCCAAATGGACTCGACCGGCGTACTGATTGCCAGCGGCGCGCCATTCCTGTCTTTAATCATGCCCCGGTATGCCGAAATCGACACATCGCTGACATGCCGCATATCGCCCTGATCCTTCAGGAATTGTTTATTCAACACCTGCAAATCAAGGGCGCGGCCCACCAAAACCGCCATGCAAGACATTATAAAAATAACGACCAGCCTCCTGCGGCCTGAAAAATCATTACCTAGGACGCTCGCCCTGGTTCTTTCTTGAAAATGTATCATTTACGGTTTGATATAAATAATTTTTTCCCGTAACGGCATCACCAGTTTGAGTTGTCCACGCGCCACTTGTTCCACCCGGTTTTGTTCCGCCAAGGTTGTCAGTTCCAACTGCAACTGCCCCCACTCCACTTCATATTGATCCAACGCCCTTTCCTGCTTTTGGATTTCAATAAAAATCAATCGGGAATGGTACTTGCTGTAAATCACCGCCAAAGCCGATACCAGCATCACCAATATCAGCCCGCCCAGACCTAAATAGCGTCCAACCACCACTTAAATTCTCTCAGCTACCCGCATAACCGCGCTTCGTGCCCGTGGATTTTGCGCGGTTTCCTGTGCCCCTGCCTTCAGAGCTTTACCGGCTGACTTCAAAATTCCCCTAGCAATATCGGCTTCTTTAATCGGCAACTTGCCCGGATCATATTTGGCGCCGGACTCAGACCGGATAAAACGCTTAACGATCCGGTCTTCCAAAGAATGAAAAGAGATGGCAACCATCCGTCCACCCGGTCTCAACACACGGGCAGATTGCTGCAAAACAGCCTTTAACTCGTCCAGTTCATTATTGATTTCAATACGGATTGCCTGAAAACTGCGGGTTGCCGGGTGCTTGTGTTTCTCTTTGACCGGAACAACATCTTCAATTAACTTGGCCAATTCTCGGGTTGTACTAATTGGCATTTCAACTCTTCTTGTAACAATCGCATGCGCTATGCGCCGCGCAAAACGTTCTTCGCCATATTCAAATAAAACCTTAACCAGCACCTTTTCATCAACACTGGTCAACCATTGTTCGGCAGTAAGGCCTATCGTGCCATCCATGCGCATATCCAACGGCCCGTCGCGCAAAAAACTGAAACCACGCTCCGAATTATCCAGTTGCGGCGAGGACACGCCCAAATCCATTAAAACACCGTCAATTTTTCCAACTAAGCCTTCAGTTGCGACTACATTTTCCAGCTCAGAAAAACAACAATGTTTCAGCTCAAAACGCTTATCTTCCAACATCCCCTGCGCATAAGCAGAATCGACCGCATCCATATCCCGGTCAAAAGCCAGCAAGCGCCCGAATGGCCCCAATAAATTTAAAATACCCTGACTGTGCCCACCTCGGCCAAACGTGCAATCCAGATAAATGCCATCTTCTTTAATCGCCAACTGTTGCAACGCTTCCGCAAACATAACGGGCAAATGTTCCACTAACAAATCTCCCGTATTAAAAGGATAAAGACCCTAAATCTTCCAGCACTTCATTATCATCACCATCCAGCCATTCATTTTCCTTGGCCGCCCACGCGCTTTCATTCCAGAGCTCAAATTTATTAAGCTGTCCAATCAGGACGACCTTCTTGTCTATATTGGCAAATGTCCTGAGCTTTTCAGGTAGTAACAAACGGCCTTGCGCGTCCATATCGCACTCAGACGCATTACCGATAACAAACCGCCTTAATTTACCGGCCATTTTATTCAATGTGGGTAGCTTAATAATGGTCTGTTCGAGTTTTTCCCATTCGGGCATCGGATAAAGCCATAAACAACCATTCTCACCAACGCAACGTTCGTTAACCGCCACCGTTACCACCATCTGACATTCACAACAATCCTGTAACTCCTCCCGATACCGGGTTGGAATCGCAAGACGCCCCTTGCTGTCTAAATTGATTGAACTGATGCCTCGAAACAAGACTAACCCCGATATACCTCAAAAAACCATTTTCCCCCACTTTTCACCACTTATGTCCACTATAGATTTCAAATAACACCTAGTCAAGGATGATTTCGCGCTGAATTTTTTCGTTTTCAGTAACGGCTGGCAATCCAACCATAATGAGACCTTAGTCCAGGCAAGGCAAAAAAATAATTTCTATTTTTTATCAATAGAATGAGTCATTTTAATGAGAAAATACTTTAAATATTAGGCATCCAAGAACACGCAGTCCTTTTTGGCCAAAATGAGAACTAAGACAAAAACTTCACGGACATAATTACCGGAACTTTTTTATGCTTTTTATTTTGGATCGGCAACAGATACGGGAATATTCAAGATAAAGCACTGAAAATCGGCGCTTACATTTTAAAACGACGGGGCGGCAAATGGATCCGCCCGGTGCCGGGCGAAGAATACAAAGAAAAGAAAGAGTCGGCCTATAAGCCGGGTTTTGTCGAGAACAGTCATTCATC